>NZ_JBHWIV010000058.1:0-56829 GCF_042731675.1 Kitasatospora sp. NPDC059827
ATGCGCTGCATTGGGCTCCCTCCTCCGCCTTGCGATGCACGCACCCCAACGCCGCCCCGCCCGCCCTCCGGGCGGACGACGGGAGTTTGAAGACGGACCCTAGCGGCGGCGCGGTCTGCCGGAGCGGGTGCCGTTCTGGGGGCGGGGGCCGCTGCGGGGCTTGCCATTGCCGGGGGTCGCGCCCGTCGGGGCGGTGGCGGGCCAGTGGGTGGGGCGGGTGAGGGCGGCCGGGAGGCGGGTGGTGGCGTCGCCGCGGGCGGCGTTGAGCTGGGCCTGGGTGAGGAAGAGGGCGGTGCTGAGGTCGGCGCCGGAGAGGTCGGCGTCGCGGAGGTCGGCGCCGATGAGGTCGGCGAGGCGCAGGTCGGCGCCGGAGAGGTCGGCGGCGACCAGGAGGGCGCCGCGCAGGTTGGCGCCCTGGAGGTCGGCGCCGCGCAGACGGGCGCCGAAGAGGTCGGCGCCGCGGTGCTCGCGGCGGCGGGGGACGGCGGCGCGGACGAGTTCGCCGGCCCGCAGCAGGAGCTCGCTGATCCGGCCGCGGTGGGCCGCGACGTCGACGGCGAGGAGTTCCTCGGGGGTGCCGGAGGCGAGGCGGTCGGTCTCCTCCAGGGCCTGCCGCAGCTCGGCGTGGACGGGCCGGGCGGGGGCGAAGGTGAGCGCCTCGGTGAGGTACCAGAGCAGTTCGTGGAGCTGCCGGACGATCGGGAAGACGTCGAACATCGGCTTGGCAGTGGCGGGTTCCTCCCGCCAGCTGACCCCGCCGAAGGTGACCTGGGAGACCCGCTGGCCGGCGCCGAAGCAGTCGTAGACGGTGCAGCCCTGGAAGCCGCTGTCGCGGAGGCGGGCGTGGATCCCGCAGGTGAAGTCCGTCTGCAGGTTGCGGCAGGGGGTGCCGGCGGCCTTGTTCACCGCGAAGTCGGCGGTGGCCGCGAAGGGCAGGGCGACGCAGCACAGTCCGAAGCAGCTGCCGCAGTCGGAGCGGAGCGGGGTCGGCGCGGCCGCCGTGGGGTCCTGCGGCGGCTCGGTCTCGCTCACGTCCGGGGTCCTTCCGGTTGCTGGGCGCCGGCGGGAGCCGGCAGGTCGAACCCGTCAAGATTACTGGGCAGGCCGCCCTCCGCCTGGGTAAGGTATGCAGGCAAGCGGAGACCATTACATGCGGGGGATCCGAACGATGCCGCACACGATGCCGCACATGACACCGGAGTCGAACGTCACCGAGCTGGTCCGGATGTGGATCAGCGGCTGGACCGTCTCCCGGGGCGCCGCCGACCCGGTGGAGCGGCCCTGGGGCTGGAGCATCGACGTCGGTGCGCCGGACCGGGAGGTGGGGCGGTACGTGCTGCCCGAGCCGACCGAGGAGGCCGTCCGCGCGCTCGCCGGGGCGACCACCGCGCCGACCACCTGGCTCAAGCTCTTCGCCGAGGACGGGACGGTACGGCCCTGGCTGGGCCCGCAGTGGCGGCTGGACCACCCCGGCTTCCTGATGACCACCGCGCTCACCCCCGAGCGGGCGCAGCCGCCGGCCGGCTACACCCTGACCACCTGGACCAGGGGCGGCGTGCTGCGCGCCCTGGTGCGCAGCACGGACGGGCACCTCGCCGCCCGCGGCCAGGTGGGCCTGGCCGGCCCGGTGGCCGTACCGGACCAGATCGGCACCGCCCCCGAGCACCGCCGCCGGGGCCTGGGCTCGGTGGTGATGCGGGCCCTGCTGTCCGGCGCGTACGAGGCGGGCGCCCGCACCGGCGTCCTGGTCGGCACGGCGGACGGCCAGGGGCTCTACCGGGCCCTCGGCTGGACCACCCACGCCCCGATGGCGAGCCTGGTCCTGGAGGCGGGGAAGCCCGAGCGGAGCTGGGTGGACTAATCGACTAGGGGAACGGCAGCAGCTCCGGCCGCTTCGGCGGCCGGCCGTCGCCGGAGGAGCGGCCGGTGAGGCGGCGGCCGATCCAGGGGCCGAGGTGGGTGCCCAGCCAGCGGGCGTCGGAGCGCAGCCGCTCGGCGCGGCCGGGCGGGGCGACGGCGGGCAGCGGGGCGCGCCAGTCGAAGGCGGCCGGGCGGCCGAGGGCCTCCAGGACGCCTTCGGCGACCCGGCGGTGGCCCTCGGGCGAGAGGTGCAGCCGGTCCTCGGCCCAGAGCCGGCGGTCGTCGAAGCAGGGCGCGGAGAACAGGTCGACGACGGCGTAGCCGTCCTGCCGCCCGAGTTCCTGGACGAAGGCCTTCATCCGCAGGATGGCGGGCAGCAGCCGGGCGCCGCCGGCCTTCCTGCGGCTGGGGTCGGTGCTGGTGAACAGGACGACGGTGGCGCCGGTGGCGCGCAGTTCGGCGGCGCAGCGGCCGAACAGCCGCTCGACCCGGTCGATGTCGCAGCCGGGGCGCAGCACGTCGTTGAGGCCGCCGGCCAGGGTGACGAGGTCGGCGCCCATCCCGGCGGCGGCGGGGAGCTGTTCGTCGTGGATCTGGCCGATGAGCTTGCCGCGGACGGCGAGGTTGGCGTACCGGAAGCCGTCGGATCCACCCTCGGACCCGCCCTCGGACCCGCTCTCGGCGGCGAGCGCGGAGGCGACCCGGTCGGCCCAGCCGCGGTAGTGGCCGTCGGGATGGAGGTCGTCGCACATGCCCTCGGTGAAGGAGTCCCCGACGGCGACGTAGCTGGTGTAACTGCGGCTGGTGGCGGGCACGGGCTGCCTCCGCTCTCCTGAGTTGGCTCCGCTGAGACGACTCAGCGATCCGACGATCGTACGTGTGCACTTGCCAACCAGTGTCGCGGGGGCCCGGCCGCTCATTCGGCGTCCAGTGTTCGTTTATCGCCCTGCGCCATCCTGGGGCCACGGGGCGGCGGCCGGCGACGGGGGCCTTGCCGCCGCCCCGCTCAGCCCCCGCCCAGCGGATGGCGCCCAGCGCCCGGCGCCCGCCCAGCCTCCGCCCAGCGCCCGTTCAGCCCCCGACGGCCGCCGCGACACCCGCGCCCGCGCCCGCACCGGCGCCCGGAGCCGTGAACCAGTGCTCCCGGACCGCGTCGGTGGGCCGCTGGTCGCCGAGGGCGCCGAGCCCCCACTCCCCCAGGGCCTCGATCACCGGTCGCAGTTCGCGCCCCCGGTCGGTCAGCTCGTACACCGTGGCGTTGGCGGGCCGTTCCAGCCGCCGCCGTTCCGCGAGCCCCTCGCCCTCCAGCTGCTTGAGCCGGGCGGCCAGGATGTCGGTGGAGACCCCGGGCAGGTCGGCGTGCAGGTCGGTGTAGCGGCGCGGGCCGCGCAGGAGTTCACGGACGATCAGGAGGCTCCAGCGCTCCCCCACCGCGTCCAGGGCGCGGGCGACGGCGCAGTACTGGTCGTAGCTTCGGCGTGACATGTGGATCAGCATAGCCAAAAGGTTGGACTTTCCAAGTGCCTACTTGGTAGAACAAAGCGGCAGCAGCGGAGCGGTGGTGACGGTCGGGAGGCCGCAGATGGAGTTTCGGCAGTCGAGCAAGCTGAACGACGTGTGCTACGAGATCCGGGGTCCGGTGGTCGACCAGGCCAACGCCCTGGAGGAGGCCGGGCACAGCGTGCTGCGGCTGAACACCGGCAACCCGGCGCCGTTCGGCTTCGAGGCGCCCGAGGAGATCATCCAGGACATCATCCGCAACCTGCCCTCGGCACACGGCTACAGCGACTCGCGCGGCATCCTGCCGGCCCGCCGCGCCGTGGTGCAGTACTACCAGCAGCGCGGGGTCCAGGGCGTCGGCGTCAACGACGTCTACCTCGGCAACGGCGTCTCCGAGCTGATCCAGATGGCGATCACCGCCCTGGTGGACGACGGCGACGAGGTGCTCGTCCCGATGCCCGACTACCCGCTGTGGACGGCCTCCGTCCGGCTGGCCGGCGGCAAGGCCGTGCACTACCTGTGCGACGAGGAGGCCGAGTGGTACCCGGACCTCGACGACATCGCCGCCAAGATCACCGCCCGCACCAAGGCGATCGTCGTCATCAACCCCAACAACCCGACCGGCGCGGTCTACCCGAAGGAGCTGCTGGAGGGGATCCTCGACCTGGCCCGCCGCCACCAGCTGATGGTGCTGGCCGACGAGATCTACGACAAGATCCTCTACGACGGCACCGAGCACCACTGCCTGGCCGCGCTCGCCGAGGACGTGCTCACCCTCACCTTCAACGGCCTCTCCAAGGCCTACCGGGTGGCCGGCTTCCGCAGCGGCTGGCTGGTCGTCTCCGGCCCCAAGCAGCACGCCACCGACTACCTGGAGGGCCTGACCATGCTCTCCGGCATGCGGCTGTGCCCCAACGTGCCCGCGCAGTACGCCGTCCAGGCCGCGCTCGGCGGCCACCAGTCGATCAACGACCTGGTCCTGCCGAGCGGCCGGCTCACCGAGCAGCGCGACATCGCGGTCAAGGCGCTCAACGAGATCCCCGGGGTCAGCTGCGTCAAGCCCAAGGGCGCGCTGTACGCCTTCGCCAAGCTCGACCCGGCGGTGCACCGGATCGTCGACGACGAGCGCTTCGTGCTGGACCTGCTGCTGCGCGAGAAGATCCACGTCGTCCAGGGCACCGGCTTCAACTGGCCCCGCCCGGACCACTTCCGCTTCGTCACCCTGCCGCGCGCCGACGACCTGGAGACGGCGATCAACCGGATCGGGCGCTTCCTGGCCACGTACCGGCAGGTCTGAGCCCGTACGCTCACGGACCATGACCGTTCTGCGCTCCGTCGTCCTGTTCGCCCTCGCGGCCGTCGCCGAGATCGGCGGCTGCTGGCTGGTCTGGCAGAGCGTGCGGGAGCAACGGCCGTGGTGGCTGGCCGGGTTGGGCGTGGTGGCGCTGGGCGTGTACGGCTTCGTGGCGGCGCTGCAGCCGGACGCCGAGTTCGGCCGGGTGCTGGCCGCCTACGGCGGGGTGTTCGTGGCCGGCTCGCTGCTGTGGGGCATGGCCGTGGACGGCTTCCGGCCGACCCGCTACGACGTGCTGGGCGCGCTGATCTGCCTGGCCGGGGTCGGCGTGATCATGTACGGGCCCCGGCGCTGAGGGCTTCGCTCCTCGACACCGGGGCCCGGCAGGGGGGTTCGGGGGCTACCAGCCCCAGCCGCCGCCCTGGCCGTCGTCGTCGCTGTTGGAGTCCCAGCCCTCGCCGACCTTGCGCAGGATCGTGTAGTGGTCGATCCGGGTGCCGTTCTCGGCCAGCGCGGTGACCTTCATGGACGACTTCTGGCCCAGGTGGGCCGGGGTGACGTCGACCTTGATGAAGGAGTAGCCGGTGTAGCGGACCCGCGACCACTGGATGGTCTCGGGGGTCTTCACCCGGCCCTTGCTCCAGTAGTAGCTCTGCACCTCGTCCTGGTGGTTCTCGTGGCCCTCGTAGGTGTCCGGGGTCGCGAAGTTGTACAGGCTGCGGCCGGCCGCGCCCGCGGTCACGTAGACCACGCCGTCCTTGACCGGCTCGATGGTGGCGCCGCTCGGCACCTGCTTCGAGACCTTGTTGCCGAGGATGGCGTCGGTGCGCTCGTAGATGTGGTTGTGGCCGTTGATGACCAGGTCCACCCGGTACTTCTCGAACAGCGGCACCCAGGCCTCGCGGACGCCGCCCTCGGAGGCGTGGGCGACGGTGGTGGAGAAGGCGCAGTGGTGGAAGAAGACCACGACGAAGTCGACGGTCTCGTCGTTGCGCAGGTCCTTGAGGGTACGCTCCAGCCACTTGGTCTGCTTGTTCGCCGAGATGCCCAGGTTGGCCGGGATCTCGTAGGAGACGTCGTTGGCGTCCAGCGAGATGACGCCGACGTTCTTGTACCGGAAGGTGTAGACGCCGGGGACCTGGCGCGGGTCCGGGCCGTTGTCCGGCAGGAAGAAGCGGGCGTTCTCGCCGCCGTAGCCGTTCGGCGAGTACCAGGCCTCGATGTCGTGGTTGCCGTAGGCGACCATCCACGGGATGTCGGCGGCGACCGTCTCGGTCTGGACCAGGAAGTCGTCCCAGGTCTTGGCGTTGAAGACGGACTTGTCCGGGTCGGTGCCGGAACCGGCCGGGTCGGCGTAGCAGATGTCGCCGGCGTGCAGGTGGAAGGCCGGCTTCTGGGCCTTGATGATGTTGTCGTTGCCGGCCGCGTGGGCGCTGACGCCCTGGTCGCCGAAGGCGGTGAAGGTGAACGGCTCGTACACCTTGCCCCAGCGGTGGTCGCGGGAGGGCGCGGTGCGGAAGGTGTGCAGGGTGGAGATCTGCTGCTGCGAGGCCGGGTCGAAGCCCTCGTGGCCGACGCCGTAGTAGTAGGTGGTGTCGGGCTGGAGGTCCTCCAGCGCCACGTGCAGGTAGTACTGGTCCACCGGCTTGCCGGTCGGGGTCAGCGCCGGGGTGTGCAGCGCGCGGACCTCGGCCTGGATCTTGTGGCTCAGCTCCCACGGGTGCTTGCCGAAGCGCAGGAACGGCTTCTTGACCGGCGCCGGGACCTGCCAGGAGATGCGGAACTGGGTGTCCGGCTCGGCGCCGAACTGGAGGTGACGCCCGACCGGCGCGACCAGCGCGCCGTCGATGCCGGCCGTCGTGGCACCCGTCAGGAGCTGGGGGCTCGCCGGGGCGGCGAAGGCCGGCGCGCTGCCCAGGGCACCGCCGACGGCGACGGCGCCCACGGTGACGGCACCGGCGCGCAGCATCCGGCGGCGGGAGAAGCGGGCCCGCAGGTACTCGTGCTGCTCGGCCATGCTCATGCGGTCGGCAAGCTTGGCCGGCACGCCCATGTTGGGGATATCCATGCGCGGGACTCTGTCAGCGGCGCGTTGACCGCGCACGGACTTCCGGTGAACGGGGGTCAGCGCATCGGCCACTCGAACACCAACGTTCGACCATGGTTCGGTAAAGAGCATGTCCACATCGAAGTGATGGCGGATCATCGGCCCCGGCCGGGCGGGTGGTTCGGGCGGTTCGAGGGCCCACCCCGGAGGACCGCTCAGGAGGACGGCTCGTCCCAGAGGTTCGCCGACCGGTTGCCGGTGCCGTCGCAGGTGCGGCAGATCTCGTCCCGGTACGCCTGCTTGGCGCCGGTCGCGTCCACCCGGTAGCGCACGTACACCCCGGTTCCGTCGCAGAGGAAGCAGTTGCCGCCCCCGCCGCCCACCTCGGTGGTGCCGGTGCCCTGGCAGGTACGGCAGTTGAGGCCGGCGGTCCGGCCGGTGCCCGCGCAGATGCGGCAGACCGTCGTCATCGTCTTCCTCCCGTTGCGCGGAACGGCTCGACGCCACCGGTCATGGTAGTGGGCCGACCCCGGAGCCGTGCCGGGACGTCGATCTGACGAACCGTCAGCACCTCGCGGTCCCCGCGGTCACTCCGGCAGGCCCTCGCGGACCCGACGGGAGACCGAGATCAGCTGGAGGTCGAGCAGCCCGGGCGGCTCGGCGACGCCGGGGCCGCCCGCCCGCACCCAGGCGGCGATGTCGTCGATCATCTCGTCCATCAGCACGAAGCCGAACCAGACCGGACGCGCCCCCGCCGCCCGCCCCTCGCTGGACGGGCCGACCACCACCACGTTGGACTGGGAGCAGACGTCCAGGCACTTCGACCCCCGGACCCGGCCCGCCGAGCCGACCGCCGTCCGCAGTCGCTCGAACTGGCCCGCGTGGTCCACCTCGGGGTGCTTGGTCAGGCTGCCGCAGCAGCAGTCGCGGCAGACGGTGACGGTCACCGGGGCACCGGTGCCCCGCTTGCCGTCGCGGTCGCGGTCACGGTCGCGCTCTCGGCGGCTCATCCCCGCTGGTCCCCCTCCTGGTCGGCGGCCCGGTTCGGCGGCACGCTCTGCACCGGAACTGTACCTGTCAGCCCACCGGGCATCGAGGCCGCCCGGGGCCCTGGGCGCCCCGACCACCCCGACCGCCCCCGCCGAGTGAACCGAATTCCCTCTCCCGCACGTATCGGCGGCAATTCCGAAACGCGGTGGAGCGGAATTCGAAATGGCACCCGGTGTCATCTGACGGGATTTCCGGAAATTCCTCCGTCACCTATGGACGGCCACGAAACCTGGAAGTAACTTACCTGCGAGTAGTAGCTGTGGCCCGGCTCGGCACGACCCCCCCCCACCCGTCGTTTCTCTCCCCCCAGGAGGAACCGTGCTCCGCCCTGCCCGGAATTCCCGGCGACTCCGTAATTCCAGCGCCCTCGCGGCCGTCGCCGTCGGCGCCGCCCTCGCGCTCACCTCCACCACCGCCCAGGCGGCCACCCCCGCGCCGAAGCACTACGTGGCCCTCGGCGACTCCTACGCCGCCGGCGCCGGCGTCCCCGGCCAGTCGGCCGGCCTGTGCCTGCGCTCCGACCACAACTACGGCCACCTGGTCGCCGCCTCGCTCAAGGCCGGCGCGTACACCGACGTCACCTGCGCGGCCGCCAAGGTCAAGGCCATGACGCAGCCCCAGTACGACGCCTTCATCCGGGTCAACGACCCGCAGCTGGACTCGGTGACCGGCGACACCGACCTGGTCACCCTCGGGATCGGCGGCAACGACCTCGCCGCCAGCGACCTCGGCCTCGGTGAGCTCGTCGCCACCTGCGTCGCCGGCGCGGTCGTCAACCCGCTCGGCACGCCCTGCAAGGACGTCTACCACCACGGCTACTTCGACTGGCGGACGTGGTCCTGGCAGTACGGCAACGACGACCTGGCCGAGCGGATCACCACCACCATCGCCCCCCAGATCGCCACCACCCTCCGGCAGATCCACGCCAAGGCCCCCAAGGCCCGGGTGCTGCTGGTCGGTTACCCGTCCGTGCTGCCCGCCGACGGCTCGACCTGCGTCCTGCGCCAGCCGGTGACCCCCGGCGACGTGGAGTACATGCACGGCGTGCTCGACAAGCTGAACGCCGCCCTCAAGTCCACCGCGGCCGCCAACGGCGCGACGTACGTGGACACCGCGACGCCGACCCGCGGGCACGACGTCTGCTCGGACGACCGCTGGATCGAGGGCGCCCTGCCCGGCTCGCCCGCCGTACCGTTCCACCCCAACGCCACCGGCGAGAAGGTGATGGCGGACGCGGTGCTCGCCGCGCTCAAGTAGCCTGCCCGTCCGTCGTGGAGAGCCACGAGGGGCCGGTGACCAGGGTCTGGTCACCGGCCCCTCGGGCCGTCCTCGGGCCATCCTCGGCCCGTCTGCGGGCAGCACGCTACTCGGCGTCGGTCGCGGAGCCCGCCGCCAGCCCCGCCGACCACTTCTCCTCGACCCGGCCGAACTTCCAGAACGCGATCGCCCCGGCCCAGGTCAGCACGAACAGGCCGACGATCGCGTAGCCGACGAAGTTGAGGTCCAGCCCGCCGATCCAGGCGATCGGCCCGCTGGTGATGTCCAGCTTCTCGCCGAGCAGGCCGATCAGCTCGACCAGGCCGATGACCAGCGCGACCAGCACCGACAGGCCGGTGACCGTCAGGTTGTAGTAGATCTTGCGGACCGGCTTGGAGAACGCCCACTCGTAGGCGAAGTTCATGAACGAGCCGTCGATGGTGTCCAGCAGGCTCATCCCGGCCGCGAACAGGATCGGCAGCGTCAGCAGCGCGTACCAGGGCAGCGAGAACGCCGCCGCGCCGCCGGCCAGCACCAGCAGGGACACCTCGGTCGCGGTGTCGAAGCCCAGCCCGAACAGCAGGCCCACCGGGTACATGTGCCAGGGCTTGGTGACCGCCCGGGTGACCTTCCCGAGGATCCGGTTCATCAGCCCGCGCCGCTCCAACTGGCGCTCCAGCTCCGCCTCGTCGTACTCGCCGACGCGCATCCGGCGGAACACCTTGAGGATCCCGTTGAAGGCGCCCAGGTTGATCAGGCCGAGCAGCAGCAGGAAGCTGCCGGAGACCGCGGTGCCGATCAGACCCGTCATCTTGTGCAGGGTCGAGTCGTCCGCCTGGACCTGGTCCGCGAGCGTGCGGATGCCGAAGGCCAGCAGCGCGCAGAGGCCGAAGACGATCGAGGAGTGCCCGAGCGAGAACCAGAAGCCGACCGACAGCGGTCGCTTGCCCTGGCCCATCAGCTTGCGGGTGGTGTTGTCGATCGCCGCGATGTGGTCCGCGTCGAAGGCGTGCCGCATCCCGAGGGTGTAGGCGGTCAGGCCCATGCCCGCGCCGAAGACCTGGCCGCCGACGTCGTAGTGCTCGGGCGCCACCAGCGCGAGCAGGGTGAACCAGCCGATGACGTGCAGCGCGAGGATGAAGCCGCCCATCCCGGCCAGCCGGATCCACTCCTCGCGGGTGAGCCGGTCGCGCCATCTGACGGCTGGGGCACCTGCCGGGGCGGCTGTGGCGGCGCTGGGCATCGTGTGGTCCTTCTTTCGGGCGGTCCGGACTCGGGCGGTCCGGAGAAAGCTGGGCCATCTTTCCCCTCTCCGGCGAGCAGTTGCAAGTCATGTGCAGATGCCGGACGGCGGCGAACCGAACCACGACGGCGCAGGCCAGGGGCGCGCGTCCGGCCGCCGCACGCCTGCGCAGCGTCACCACTGCGGGCCCCTCATCAGGAAATCGCCCGATTCCTCCCCTAGGGTCGGAGGGGCCGAGCCCGCGGCGCGACCCCCGAACGCGCCGCGGGCCGCTCGGCGCTCACCGGCCCGGGACCCCGATGGGAGCGGCCATGCCGTCGTACCCCTTCCACACCACCCGCGAGGACCTGCGCATCCCGCTGCCCGACGGCACGGAACTCGCCGCCCGACTCTGGCGCCCGGTCAGCGACGAGCCCGTCCCCGTCCTGCTGGAGTACTCGGCCGACCGCCTCGGCGACCGCACCGCCGCCGAGGACGCCCGCCGCCACCCCTGGTACGCGGGCCACGGCTACGCCGCCGTCCGGGTCGACACCCGCGGCCACGGCGACTCCGGCGGCCTGCCCGGCGAACCCGGCGGCGAGCAGGAACTCACCGACGGCGCCGCCGCCGTCGACTGGCTCGCCCGCCGCCCCTGGGCGAACGGCCGGGTCGGCCTGCTCGGCGTCGGCGCGGCCGGCACCACCGCGCTGCGCCTGGCCGCCCGGGCACCCGAGACCGTCGGCGCGGCCGTCACCGCCTGCCCCGAAGGCGGCCACCGGCTCGGCGGCGCCGTCCTCGCCGCCGACCTGCACACCCGGCTCACCGCCCTGATCGCCGACGCCGCGCTCCCCCCGGACCCGCGCCGCCTCGGCGACGCCTGGCGGCCCGGCTGGCTGGCCCGGCTCGAATCCCTCGAACCCCCCGTCGACGCCTGGCTCGCCGCCGGGGACACCACCGTGCCGGTGTCCGTCCCGGTCCTCGCCGTGGCCGGCTGGGGCGACCCGTCCTGCTCCTTCGTGCTGCGCCTGCTCGCCGAGTCCCCCACCGCACGCGCCCTGCTCGGCCCCTGGCCGCACGGCCTGCCCGAGGCCGCCCTGCCCGAGACCCTGCGCTGGTGGGACCACTGGCTGCGCGGCATCGACACCGGCGCCGTCAAGGAACCCGCCCTGCGCAGCTGGATCAGCACCCGCTGGACCGGCGAGGACGCCTGGCCCTCCCCCGACGTCCGGGAGATCCACTACGACCTCGACGGCCAGCTGCGCACCGCCGGCACCGCCTCCCACGACCGGTACGTCCCCGTCCGCTCCCCGCAGCACACCGGCCTCAACGCCGGCGCCTACGTCCCGCACGGCCGCCCCGCCGACCAGCCGCCGGACCAGCGCGAGGAGGACGGCCGCTCGGTCTGCTTCGACTCCCAGCCGCTGCCCGAACCCGTCGAACTGCTCGGCGCGCCCACCGCCCGGCTGCGGCTGCGCTCCGGCGGCGGGCCCGCCCAGGTCGTCGCCCGGCTGTGCGCGGTCGGCCCCGACGGCACCTCCGCCCTGCTCACCCGCGGCGTGCTGACCGCCGCCGGCCCGGACGTCGAGGTCGAACTCGCGGCCTGCGCGGCCACCGTCCCGGCCGGGCACCGGCTGCGGCTGGCGCTCTCCTCCGTCTACTGGCCGTGGGTGTGGCCGAACGCGGACGACACCGGGTACGCCCTCGACCCGTCCCACTCCACCCTCGTCCTGCCCGTCCGCCACCTCGCCGCGGACGCCGGCGCCGCACCCGTCACCCTCGCGGCCCCCACCCTGCCCGACCCGCCGGACATCCACCTCACCGAACCGCTCACCGCCCGGCCCGAACACGTCACCGTGCACGACATCGGCCGCCACGAGTGGCGCACCGAACTCTCCCCCGCCACCGACGGCACCCGCACCCACCCCGACGGCCTGGTCCGCGACGAGCACACCGTCACCGCCTACCGCATCCTCACCGGCGCCCCGCTCAGCGCCCAGGCCCGCACCGACCGCACCGTACGGCTGGAGCGGCCGGACATCGGCTGGGACGTGACCGTCCAGACCCGCACCCAACTGCGCTGCGACGCCGGGCACTTCCTCAGCGTGGTGCAGCTGCGGGCGCTGGAGGCGGGGTCGGTGGTGTTCGCCCGGGAATGGCAGCACCGGGTGGCGCGGGATAGCTCCTCAAAGTAATCCTTATACAATTGCCTTCCCCGTCTCCCTTGGCTTATAACTGGCCCATGAAGACCCTCGGCCTGATCGGCGGCATGAGCTGGGAATCCACCGCCGAGTACTACCGCACCCTCAACGAACTCACCCGCGACCGGCTCGGCGGCCTCCACTCCGCCCGACTGGTGCTGCACTCCGTCGACTTCGCCGACATCGAACGGCTCCAGGCGGCCGGGCACTGGGAGGACGCCGGGGCGATCCTCGCCGAAGCCGCCCGCGGCCTGGAGGCCGCCGGCGCCGACCTGCTGCTGATCTGCACCAACACCATGCACAAGGTCGCCGACCAGGTCGCCGAAGCCGTCTCCATCCCCCTGCTGCACCTCGCCGACGCCACCGCCGACGCCGTCCACGCGGCCGGCCTGCGCCGCGTCGGCCTGCTGGGCACGGCCTTCACCATGGAACAGGACTTCTACCGCGGCCGCCTGACCACCAACGGCCTGGACGTCCTCGTCCCCGGCCCCGAATCCCGCGCCCTGGTCCACCGGGTGATCTACCAGGAACTCTGCCTCGGCCTCGTCCACGAGGAATCCCGCGCCGCCTACCGCCGCGTCATCGCCGACCTGGTCGCCGCCGGCGCCGAAGGCATCATCCTCGGCTGCACCGAGATCGAACTCCTCGTCCACCCCGAGGACAGCCCCGTCCCCCTCTTCCCCACCGCCCGCCTCCACGCGGAGGCCGCCGTCACCGCCGCCCTCGCCGACGAGCGGGCCTGATGCGCGACGCAACCCCGTACTGGAACACCAACGTGGCGCGGCACCCCGGGATCCTGCGGGCGGTGCCGCCCGGGTGCGGGGCCGCGCTCGATGTCGGATGCGGGGACGGGCTGTTGGCGGCGAAGCTCGCGCCGCGGTGCGGGCGGGTGGTCGGGGTGGACAGCGACGCGGGGATGGTCGCGCGGGCGCGGGCCGCCCACGGTGACATCACCTTCCTGGAGGGGGACTTCCTCACCCTCGAACTGCCCACCGGCGGCTTCGACTTCATCTGTTCGGTGACGGCCGTGCACCACATGGACTTCACGGCCGCGCTCACCAGGATGCGGGAACTGCTGCGCCCCGGCGGGGTGTTGGTGGTGGTCGGCCTGGCCAGGGAGGAGACGGTGGCGGACCGGGCCCGGTGGGTCGCGGCCGCGCCGCTGGTACGGGCCGTGAAGGCCCTGCGGCGGGCGTCCGGCCCGGAGGGCATGCCGACGGCCGCCCCCGTGATGAGCTACCGGGAGGTGCGGGAGACCGCCGGGCAGGTGCTGCCCGGGGTGCGCTACCGGTGGCACGTCCTGCGGCGCTACTCGCTGACCTGGCGGAAGCCCTGAGGCCTCCGGGCCGGTCAGCGCTGGGCGGCCGCCGCGGCCAGCAGCGCACCCGCCACCAGCGGCGCGATCGAGACCACGGCGAATCCGAGCATCCGCGCTCCGGAGACGTACCACCGGGTCGGCTTGAGGCCCAGCAGCGCCTGGGCCCACGGCGAGACATAACCGGCGCCGTGGCTGCGCACCGCGTCGGTGAGCAGGTGCATGTGCTTGTCGGCGACGGTGAGGATCACCCACCCGCCGGAGCGGTCGGCCACGGACACCAGCGTCGCCGAACCGGACGACTTCGACGGCATCTCCCAGGCCCGTACGGTCGCGAGGTCGGTCAGGTCCACCTCCCGCGCACCCGACCAGGTACGGGCCCGGACCACGCCGCCGGCCACCCGCCAGCCCTTGCGCCGCGCGGTGCCCGCGTCCAGCAGGATCGCGGGCCCGATCGCGGCCACCAGCCCGGACACGATCGGCGCCCCCGAATCCACGAAGGCCGGCCCGACCACCAGCGGCGGCAGGACGATCGCCAGCAGGAGGACGGCCCAGCCGACGGCGAAGAACGTACGCCGTCTTCGGACGGCAGCGGTGGAAGCACTCACCGCGCGACCGTAGACCCACTCACCGCTCGTGCACCATGCCGCTTCCCGGCAATCTCAGGCGGAGTTCCCCGCACCCCGAGCCTCCCCGGCGGGCGGGTCACCACCGGTGTCCGACCCGGCTTCCTGCCGCTCGGGCGCGGCCGTGGGCTCCACGGGGTTCTCCCCGCGCACCGTCCGCAGGACCTGGACGAGGCGCACTGCCTCGCTGAGGCCGAAGCGGTGCGCCAGCAGCAGGAAGGTGAGGAGCGGGACGGTGATCGCCGCCAGGGGCGCGGTGACGAAGGCGGGCAGACCGAGCATCCCGGTCGTGACGGCCAGGGAGATGGTGACCAGTAGCGCCGTCACGGCCGCCACGGCCAGCCGTCGTCCGTCGGCGCGGTCCGGAGACTCGGGGGCGCTCGTCGGCAGGTCCGGTGGCTGCCCGTGCTCCCTGAGCAGGTTGGTGAACTGTCCATCGGCGACCTGTTCGGCGATCACCGCCGCCAGTTCGGCCAGTTTCCGGGTGGCGCGGTCCCGGTCCGGCAGCAGCTCGTCGGCGGTCCGTTCCAGGAGGGCGGCGACCAGCCGGGCGTGTTGGCGCAACCGCTTGCGAGTGGTCGGCCGGGCTCCGTAGTCGCTCGCGACCGGGCCCGCCGCATCGACCAGGGCCTGCCCCAAGGCCTGTGCCTTCTTGCTCAGCCGGGCAGCCTCCGGGTGCCCCGCACCTGGCTCACAGGCCTGGGCGCACGCCCGCAGGACGTCGAGCGCCGTGAACACCGGCTTGCAGGCGGGCCGGACGGCGACGGCCCCCACTGCGTTGCGCAGCACGGCCGCCACCGTGAACGCGGCTGCCGCGAGGCCGATCACCTGCGCCACGGTCACCTTGTACCGGTGGGTCGGGCAGGGGCTGGGCTCGGCACCCGGCCCCGGGAGCCATCCCCCGGGCGTGCAGTTCCCCTTCATCGCCACGAAGAGGAACCCGGTCACCATCACCGTGAGGAAGCCGGTGACGAGGATCCGGAGCACGACCTGCCCCTCGGCCTGGTACGTCAGGGCGCGGCGCAGCAGTCCCCCGTCGAGCGGCACTCCCAGGACAGCCCGGAGATCCTTCGCCCCGGTGGCCGCGCGCCGTTCCACCGTCCGGTGGTGCAGGCGCCGCAGCGGGCGCCGCCACGGCGGTGCCACGGGCGGCGCCACGGACTGTGCCATGGGAGGCAGAGGCTGAGCGAGCGTCATGGGACACAGCTTGCCCGCCGCCTACGACAGCGGGCGGGCGGAGATATCCGCTTCGGCACGACCGCTCCACCCGGTACCGTTCGACGACTATCGAGGAGGTGCGGGATGGTGCGGCCGGCGTTGCTGCTGGACGTGGACGGTCCGTTGAACCCGGATGCGGCGAAGCCGCACCGGCGGCCGCAGGGCTACCGGACCCACCGACTGCTGACCCCGCGCTGGGTGGCCCACGAGCGGCGGCGGCTCGCCCTGTGGGGGCTGCCGCACAAGGCGCCGAAGCCGCTGCGGGTGTGGCTCAACCCTGAGCACGGGCCGGCCCTGGCGGCGCTGCCCTTCGAGCTGGTGTGGGCGACGACCTGGGAGGAGGAGGCCAACTCCTTCATCGGCCCGCTGCTGGGGCTGCCCGAACTGCCGTACATCGCCTGGTCCGAGCCCCGGCCGGAGCCGGCCGGCGGGGTGTTCTGGAAGACCCCGGAGATCGTCGCCTGGGCGCGGGGCCGCCCCTTCGCCTGGGTCGACGACAACATCACGGACGCGGACCGCGCCTGGGTCGCGGCCCACCACCCCGGCCCGGCGCTGCTGCACCACGTCGACCCGAAGGTCGGCCTGACGGCGGACGACTTCGGCCGGCTGGCGGCCTGGGCGGGCGGCGTCCCGGGCTGAGGCGCGGCGGGCGGCGCCTCGTAGGATGCCGCCCATGCCCGGCTTCGAGGTTCTGCAGGATGTCTTCTGGGACGGCTCCGTCGACCGCGGCGTTCAGCCGCCACTGACCGATCAGCTCGTCCACCAGGCCGAACACACCCTGGGGGTGAGTCTCCCCGCCTCCCTGGTGGCACTGCTCCGGCTCCAGAACGGTGGACAGGTCACGGACGGCCTGTGCGCCTTCCCGACCTCGGCACCGACCTCCTGGGCCTCGGACCACGTGCCCTTCGAGCACCTGATGGGGATCGGCCACCGCCCCGGGACGCTGTCCCTGCTCGACAGCGCCTACCTGGTCGGGGAGTGGGGCCTGCCGGCTCCGCTCGTGCTCCTCAGTGGTAGCGGCCCCTGCTGGATCGCCCTGGACTACCGGACGGGTCCGACCCCCACGGTCGGCTGGTTCGACGCCGACTTCCGATCCGAACTCCCCCTGGCCGCGGACTTCCAGGAGTTCGTGGAGGGACTCACCGATCCCGAGGCATACGCCTGAGCCGTGCCGCCTCGGCGGAGCGGGGGTGGCTCAGCCCTCGACGGCCGAGACGTACACCCCGTACGAGGTGGCGGCGCTGTGCTCGGCGAAACGTTCCTCCTGCATGGCCGTCACCGTCCGCACCACCAGGACGGCCAGGACGGCGGCGACCAGCTGGAGCGCGTCGGAGGCGATCAGCCAGGCCACGCCCTGCTGGTACTGGTCCGGGTGGCGCGCCCCGTCGGTCACCTGGCTTCCCACCGCGTCCATCACGTTGAACAGGCAGAAGCTGACCCACCAGGCGTTGACGACCGTCGTCGGGAGCGGCGTCCGCACCCCGGACGCGTCCGGCCGGACGCCGGCCTGCCAGATGTCGCAGGCGATCCGCCACGGGAACCAGAGGAAGACCACGGGCGTGAACCAGCCGCCGACGGCCCAGCCGCGGCTGTGCCGGTGCCCATGCGGACTCAGCCACTCGGCGTTCACCCGCACCCGGTGGAACCAGCCGAGGAAGGCGACCGTCGATCCCATCAGGGCCGGGCTGTAGAGCAGGTACGCGAGCATCTGGAGCCCGTACGAGGGGCCGAACGCGCTGCCGTCACCGAACTCGACGCCGCTCGGCAGGTCACCCGCCGCGCGGTACAGGAGGGAGTCGGCGACGAGTCGGAAGACGGTGAGCGCACCGCAGACGACGAGCAGAACGGTGGCGGCGGTGGCGAGCGATCTCGGCGACCGGTACGCGGCGGGCGAGGACATGGGTGAACGGCTCCAGGAGTGGACCAGCGTGACGGGGCACCACCTCGGCGCCCCGGCAGCTTCGTGTGCGAGTACGTGCACGAGCCTGCGTGCGCGTGGTACGTGCGCGAGCTATGTGCGCCGCCAGTATGGCGGCACCCTCGGACAGGCCGGGAGGGTACACAGGAAGTCGACCGGGCCGACTTCCTGTGCAGGCGAACTCAACCGGTGGACGGGGCGGGGCCGTCCGACCGGTGGGCGACCGCGGCGAACATCGTCACGGAGAGGTGGAAAGCACGCCGCTCGGCCGCGGCCGTGAGTTCGGCGTACAGGTCGTCGCGCTGCGCCTCGGTGAGCAGCCCGCGGCCGACGGCCACCGTGGCGAGGCCGCCCAGGAGCGGCCAGGGGACGGTGTCGGGGTCGTGCAGCAGCACGTCGGCGCCGACGTGGTCGACGGTCAGACCGGCTGCCGAGAGCCAGCCCGTCAGGCGGCGTCCGGCCTCCGGGGTGGCGGAGTTGGCCAGGGTGACGCCGGTCAGCGCAGTCCGGGCCTCCGCGGCGGCCGGGTGGAGGAGGAGCGTGGACCAGTCGGTGTCCAGCAGCGCGACCCGCCCGCCCGGGCGCAGCACCCGCGCCATCTCGGCGACGGCCCCCGCCGGGTCGGTCAGGTGCTGGAGGACGCGCTCGCACCGGACCGCGTCCACCGCACCGTCGGGCAACGGCAGGGCCAGCGCGTCACCGTCGAGGAACCGCGCCGCACTGCCCGCCTCGGCGGCACGACGCTCGGCGACGGCGCGCAGGCCGGGGTTCGGTTCGAGGCCGGTCGCGGCGCCGTCCGGGCCGACCGCGGCCGCGAGGACGAGGGTCTCCGAACCGGTACCGGAGCCGATGTCCAGTACCCGCTCACCGGGGCGGACGGCGAGGTGTGTGTGCGCCCACGCGCGGAGCCGCCGCACACCGGCGTTCGCCGCCTGGACGTCCAGCACGGTGACCAGCCGCTCGACGACCTCCGGGTCGGCGTCGGGCACGCGGAAGGCCGAGAAGGGCTGGGGGTCTGCCATGGCCGCCAGTGTAGGAGCGGAGACCGGTCGCTAAGGTGACCGACCGTGCGGGACACGGACTGGAACCAGGTGGGGCGGCGGCTGCGCGCGCTGTACGAGAAGCGGGCCGGCTACGGCGCCGGGGCGGCCGAGGAGGCCCCGGCGCCGCCGCTCACCGAGGCCCAGGTCGGCGCGGCGGAACGCCAGTTCGGCATCACCTTCCCGGCCGACTACCGCGCGTTCCTGCTCCGGGTCAGCGCGGGCGGCCGCTTCCCCCGGGAACTGCGGGAGGGGCCGGACGGCTGGCACTGGGCGGGCGACGAGTCCACCGAACTGTCCCGCCTCGGCACGCCGTTCCCCGACCACGACTCCGCGCTGGCCGCGGCGGACGCCTGCTGGGACAACCCCCCGCGCGAAGAGGGCCACCAGCGCCCCGAGGAGTGGCTCGCCGCCCGCACCGCCTGGACGGAGGCGGCAGAGGCGGCGGAGCGCGACCGGGCCACCGGCGCCGTGTTCCTCCAGGGCCACGGCCACGGCTTCGCCGCCCTGCTCGTCGTCACCGGCCCGCACCGCGGCACCATGTGGTTCGACGGCCGCCCGACCTGCGACCGCCTCAACCCGCTGCTGACGGACGAGGGGCGGCCGGCGAGCTTCGCCGAGTGGTACCTCGACTGGTTGGTCCGCGAGGAGCCACTGATCACCCCGGAGCAACGGGAAGCCGAGCGCGGGCGGCGGACGGTCGGCAAGGAGACACCCATCTGGCTCCGCTGGTTCGACACCTGGGGCGAGGAGAACTGCGGGCACTGAGGATTCGCATCGGGCCAACCCCTCGCGTGTGTAAGCTGGTTGCGTTGATGTGGCGACAGGCCCACGCACTCGGTCACCGGCGACCGGGGTGGGCGAAGGGCTCCGGAGAGTCACCCGCAGGCGTTGTTCCTCTTCTTTCCGTACACGCAGACAGTCGACCTGTCTCTCCAGCCGCCGCCGGACGGCTCCGTGGGGGGAATGGAGTCGCATGTCCGCGTCGGACAATGTCACCCGCCTGGCCAGGCGCATCCAGAAGCTGAGCGGTCTGCCGCTCTGGCGGTCTCGTGAACTCGCCGGGCAGGTAAGGGTATTCGTCAAGCATCCGGTACCCGATGCCGTCACCCCGGCCCAACGGCGCTTCGAGGCCATGGTGGTGAGTGCGCTCGCCAACACGTTCCGCGATCGTCAGCGTGACGGGGCCGTGCTGGGGGTCCTCTTCACCACGCACGACGGAGACGGGCTCACGCTGCATCTCCACCCGGCGATGGCCGACGAGGCCGTGGGCCAACTGCTGGTCGGCCTGATGGCAACGCATCGCATGGTCGGGGGAGTCGCCGGCGTGCGATGGTCCGTCCGGAACGGACGGCTCGTGATCGAGAGCGCGATCCTCCCTGCCCGCATCACCCTGCTGCGAGCCGACGGTGCGCCGCTCGGGGTGCCCAGCGTGCTGCCGGACGAGTTCGTGGTGCCGGTCCACCGGGCCGAGGTCACCCGCGCCAACAAATGGGACCACACCGGCGCCCCGGTCGTCCGCGATCTGCTGTGGAGCAGGCTCCTGCGTCGTCCGGCCCTACTGGACCGGGCGGCCCTCGCCCACGGAGTGGCCAACTGCCACACCCATGGCATGTCCGACCTGGTGATCGAATGGTGCTGCGGCGACAGTGTGGAGGCGGTCTTCGCCGCCATGCTGGCCCACGGCCTGGTCGACGGGCTCGATCCGGTGGGCGCCGCCGAGCTCTACGGCGCCTCGGCGACCGCCATGATCGGCGGTCGAACGGTCATCCTGAGGCGACACGGCCTCTGTGATTACGGGGACTCTCCCGATGCCCACGCGGCGGACCGGGCGGAGGCCGTCCGATGACCCCCACCGTCGCCCTGGCGGGCGCGCTGCTGTGCGGCGTGGTGAGCGGAGCGATCCGGGCGTGGCGTGACGTCCTCGTGCTCCGTCGCCTGGAGCGTTTGATGGCCGGTTGCACCGCCCGCCAGCGCGCCGAGGTGGCCCAGACCATCGCCGCGTCCTTCCGGCGCCCTGGCCGCCCCCAACTTCCCACTGCTGTAAGGGAGGTAGACGAGGCCGACCAGTAGCCGCCCGGCGGGTCCGGCCGGGCGGCGCGGGTGGAGTGAGGTCAGGCCACCGGTTGGCGGTCTCGGGTGGGGGGCGGGGTGGGAGTGGCGTCGTCCGGGCGGTGGGGCATCCGCAGGACGGCGACCGCGCCGAGGCCGACGACGGCGAGGATCAGGAGGGTGAGGAGGGTGCCCGCGGGGCTTCGGCACGGGTCGAATCGATGGAGAAACCCGCACCCCTGGTGTCACCCTACGGACGGTGCTCCGGGATGACATTGTCGGGCTTGTCCAGCCAGGCTGTCTGTCCGGCAGGGGTCACCGTGAGCCCGTACCTCTCGTACCCGGGGCGTCCGGTTGCCGTCCACTGGTTGTAGGCGGCCTCCACTTCGTCCCAGAGCCGCCGGGGCCCGGACTGCCGAACCTCGAACCGGGATTCCCCGGGCACGGAGTCCACGGTCGCCCAGGACGTCACGGCCGTGTCGAACAACCACCACGTCCAGCCACCGTCACCGAACTCGTGCCGCCGGTAGTACACGTCCGGCAGGGCAAGCGCGGTGGCGAACTGTGCCAACCAGTCGCCCCCGATGATCTCGGGGTCGAACTTGGTCCAGGACTGCCCGGAGCCGCCCGGCCAGTCGCCTGGAAGGTAGTCGTCCACCGAAGCAGCCTGGTAGCGCTGCTGGCGGAGCATCATGAAAGCTGCCGACCGAGTGAACGGGCCGCTCGCCGTCCCGTCGTCGCCGACCGTGAGGCGCACGACTGCCCCGCCCCCGAACAGGGGCGAAACGGGGCTGACGATCACACCGCCTGGCTTGGTCTGTGCGAGCCAGGCAGGCGGGATGTCCCGCAGGGACACGGTGGAGATGATCCGGTCATACGGCGCCCGGACACCCCATCCGAACGAGCCGTCCCCGCAGACGACTTCGGGGGTGTAGCCGGCGGAGCGGAGCGCCGTACGGGCTTGCGCGGTGACCTTCGCATCCACCTCGACCGTCGACACGTTCTCGGCGCCCAGGCGGTGGGACAGGAGCGCGGCGTTATAGCCGGTGCCGGTCCCGATTTCGAGTACCCGATGCCCCGGGGCCGTGCCCAGGTCACCCAGCATCTCGACCACCATGGTCGGCATCGACGCCGACGACGTGGGCGTACTCCGGTCAGCTTCCGCGCCGTCGTCCCACTGGGTGACGATCGGCACGTCGGCATAGGCCAACTTCATCCACCGGTCGGGGTTCTCGGAACGGCTGCACTCCGTGTCGCCGCCGTTCTCGTTCGCCCAGATGGTTTCGGGAAGGAACTCGTGTCGCGGCACGGCCGCCACGGACGGCACCCACTCCGCCGAGAGCGCCCCGGAGCTGACGAGCTTCGTCACCAGGGCCGCCCGCAGCGCTTCGGGGCTCCCGGGGGTCACGACTTCTTGTGCTTCGGAGCGGGGTCGGGGTCCTTTCCGTCCTTCGACGGCTTCGGCCCGATGGCCCCACCGCCCGGCTTGGCGTGCCCGCCGCCCTTGCCGTCGCTGGGGCCGCCCTTGTTCTGGTCTCCCATGTCAGCTTCCTCTCTCGGTTCGGCTACTAGGGTTGATCAATGAGCCTGCCGTGGCAGGTTGGTGCCCCGTCCTGGCCGGTCTGACTCCGGCTTCGTCAGGACGGGAGTTCATGAGCGGGGCGGACGCCCCAGGCGGTTCCTCTCGCACCGGCTTTCCACCGGCACCGGGCCCGCGCGCGTGAACGACAGGTCGATCGGCGCACCCTCTTCGATCCGCCGGATCTTGATTGTCGTGCTCCTGATGTTGATCGCCGGTGCCGTCAGGCCATGACCGACGCGGGCGCGCCGCGGAGCCGCTTCCGGCCGCAGACCTGAACGGCACTCTCGTGGGGGTGCGTCGCCACAAAGTCAGGCGGCAGCTCGTAGCCAAAGCGGCGACAAGCGCACTGCCATGTGGCGATTCCGTCCAGCGCCGGCGGGTCGGGGCGGATCAGCTCACCGCACGGGCACCGGTTGGGCTCCGCATCCTGCATGCGCACTCCCTCAGGACAGGGCTGGTCGCGGATCAACCGACGACCAGTCAGCGAACTAGTCCAGCATGAAGAGTGGCCTAGTTCAGTCGCTACGGTTCCGAGTGAACTAGTCTGCTCAAGCGGGGTACCGTCCATCGAGCGGAAGCGAGCGAACGTGCCGAGCAAGACGCCGAAGACATGGTCTGTGATCGCGGATCACTACCGGCAGCGAATCCTCTCGGGAGAGCTGGAACCGGGTGCAAAGCTGCCCAGCAACAAGGAGATCGCCGGGCGCTGGAACGTCGCCGTAGCCACGGTCAGCCGAGCACTCCAGCACCTCCAGGTGGAGGGCTATCTGCGCACGTCACCACGCGGAACGTTCGTCGCAGACGACCCGCGCGTGAGTGCCAGCAGCCGCGACCGCCTTGCCCGGGTGCAAAGGGTGCAGTCCAACCTCATGGACGGCGAAACCAGCCGTGTGACGGCTGCCGAAATCGTCACCCCGCCGCTCTATGTAGCGGATCTGTTCGACCTGGAACACGGGGCCCAGCTGGTACGTCGCGAGTACATCGCTGGGCGTGGCAAGTCGCGAACCCTCTTCGCGGTGTCCTGGTATCCCGCGCACTTTGCTGCACTGGTGCCCGACCTACTCAACACGGCACCGGGACGGAACGACGGAATCACGGCAAGGGTCCTCGAAGCTACGGGCCGGACCATCACAGCGGCACGCGACGACATGCACGCGCGAACAGCTGACCAGCGAGAAGCCGCCGCCTTGGCGGTGCCGGTCGGCAGTTCCATCCTGGCACTCGTCCACCGGTGGTCGGACGACGAAGGGTTGATCGAGTACACGGAGTCCTGCCTGCCAGCCCAGTTCACCATCGGCTACGAGTACACCCCGTAGATCGTCCCGGAACGCAGAAAGGCCCCAGCGGGAATCCGCTGGGGACTCTTTGCCGTTTGGGGATCCTGCGGCCCCTGATCACACGGTTAAGTGCGCTTACAGGGCGCCTTTCTCGTGGGCGGAATCCGTCAACGTTTCTGGTTTGCAACCACATTGGCGTCCGGGGGCCTGGAAAACGGCGTCACGCCCAGCGTGCGTTTGTCGAGCTGGGGCCAGGATCGCCAGCGGCCATGCCGGCGAACTTCCGGAGCGCCCCGGCCGCCCCCAACCGCCCACCGCCGCACCGGAGGTCGACGAGGCCGACCAGTAGCCGCCCGGCGGGTCCGGCCGGGCGGCGCGAGTGGGGTGAGGTCAGGCCACCGGTTGGCGGTCTCGGGTGGGGGGCGGGGTGGAAGTGGCGTCGTCCGGGCGGTGGGGCATCCGCAGGACGGCGACCGCGCCGAGGCCGACGACGGCGATGGCGAGGATCAGGAGGGTGAGCAGGGCCAGGCCGATCAGGAGTCGCACGGGGAGTCGTCCTCGGTCGCGTCGCGGTCGTAGTCGTGGGAGCGGAGGAGCGCGAGGAGGTTGACCACGGTGCTCGCCGGGGCGTTGCCGAAGCGGACGAGGACGCGGCCGTCCACCACGCTGTCGGTGGTCGCGGAGGGCCAGAGGAGGCCGAACTTGCGCCCCCGTTCGGCGAGTTCGACGAGCAGGTAGCCGACTTCGAGCTCGGTGTAGGTGCGCATCAGCGGGTGACCCGGCTCGATCGGGCGGTCGACGGCGCTCACGCGGCGGCGTCCAGCTCGAACCAGACGGACTTACCGGTCCTGCGGGGCTCCGTGCCGAAGCGGTGGGTGAGCGAGCGCACCAGGTGCAGGCCCCGGCCGGAGAGGGCGAGCGGGTCGGAGTCCTCGCGCGGGGCGGGGAGCACCGGGCTCCCGTCGCTGACCGAGACGCGGAGGATGTCGCCGATGATGAGGACGACCACGACCGGCGCCGCACTACCGCCGTGGCGGTAGGCATTGACGAAGAGTTCGAGCAGAGCGAGCTCGGCATCGGCGACCAGGTCGGGCTTCCACCCGGCGCGCGAGGTGGCCTCGCGCAACTCCTCGCGCGGGGCCGACCAGTCAGGGGGGAGTTCGAGGGAGAACACGAAGGAACCTCCGTGGGAGTGGAGAGATACCTCCGAGCGGTTGATGGTCAATCAGGAGAGACCACTCGGAGCGTGATCGTGACGTGAGCGCACAGCAGGACACCTGGCGATTGCCGTCCGTGTGCAGCTCGTCACACTCAGCATGGAGCCAAAGGCTTGTGTTTGGCAACTCATCTCAGAACTTTGGATATATCCAAATCGAACGCCAATCCCGGCTCCTACAGTGGTAGTTGCCGGTGGCGAACGTGACCGCCGGGAAGGCAGACTGGTTCGCGAGGTTCAGAGAGGGCGGGGATGGCCGGAACAACTGGTCCAACGGTTCGGCGGAGGCAGCTCGGAGCCGAGCTGCGCCGTAGGAGAGAGGAAGTCGGCCTCTCGCACGAGGAAGTCGCCGAAGCCCTGGGCGGCATGAGCCAGCCGAAGCTGTCCCGCATCGAGAACGGCCGTGGCGCCACCAAGGTGGACGACGTCAAGCGGCTCCTCGCGCTGTACAAGTGCGAGGACCATGAGTTGATCTCCGCCCTCGTGGAGTTGGCCAAACGAGGATCCCAGCGCGGGACCTGGTGGCAGAGCTACAGCGCCGACATCGGCGAGCCGCTCGGCAACCTCATCTCGCTGGAGGCGAGCGCTGCATCCATGCGGTCCTACGAGGGCTTCTTCATTCCCGGCCTTCTCCAGACGCCCGCCTATGCCCGCGAGATCATCAAGAAACTCACTCTTCACCCCGAGGTCAATGTCGAGGCACTCGTCGACGTCCGCATGGCACGCCAGAGCGCGCTGACCAGGGCAGAACCCCTCACACTGTGGGCGGTGATCCACGAGGCGGCGATCCGGTCCGGAGTGGGCGGACCGAAGGTCATGGCAGAGCAACTCGCGAGGATCGCCGACCGCGCCAGTCAACCCAACATCAACATCCAGGTGATGCCCATCGGCGCGCCCGCACACCACGGCATGGGCGGCGCCTTCTCCATCCTCGGTTTTCCGCAGCGGCAGGATCTCGATGTCGTCCTCGTAGAAGGAGCGTTGAACGACCTCTGGGTCGAGGATGCTGCCGCTGTGGCGCTCTACACGGCGAAGTTCGACGCCATTCGAGCGGACGCTCTGGGCCTCGACGACTCCCTCGCCCTGATCATCGAACAGAGAGACCAGCTCACATGACGTCCATCTGGCAGAAGTCATCCCATAGCAACGAGTCGACGAACTGCGTCGAGTTCGCGATCGATAATGGTCCGGTCACACTCGTCCGCGACAGCAAGGACCCTTCCGGTCCTGCCCTGGCCTTCGGCCGAACAGCGCATGAGGCCTTCATCAAGGCCGCCTCCGCCGGGGAGTTCGACTTCGGGCTCCTCTGAGTGCCCATTCGCGGTGGGGGGGCCCCCCCCCCCCGCGGCGCCCCCCCCCGCCACCTCACTCCCCCTCGGGGACCTCCACGATCAACAGCGTGCCCCGACTCCCCGCCCGCACCGCGTGCCGGGTGCCCGCAGGGATCCGGCAGAGTTCACCGGCGCCGACGGTCAGCGCCTCCCCCTCCAGCTCCAGTTCCAGGACTCCGTCGGCGACGAACAGCACCTCGGCCGTACTGTGCACCTCCACCTCCAGCTCCCGGCTGTCCATCCGCAGCACCTTCACCGCCCCCGTACCGACCCGCTCCAGCACCACCGAGCGCCAGGCATCGGGCAGTTGGGTCGCTTCTTCGTTCACGTCCAGCAAGCTCATGACCAGGGACGCTACCCGCGCCGACCGCTCGATTGGTCGACCGTTTGGCAAAACCTGCCAGGATCTCCAGGGTGAACGCCCGCGCGCTGTACGAGGCGCTACTCGACACCGACGGCCCCTACGACGGCCTCATCGACTCCTGGCTCGACCAGGCCGCCGCCGACTACCGCGCGCGCCTCCGTCTCGCCGCCACCGCTGACACGCGCTGGTGGACCGACGACGCGGGCCTCCTCGAAGAGCTCTACGCCCTCGGCCGGGTCAGCGACTACCTCCTCCTCGACCCCCAACTCCCGCCCTACCTACACCTCTTCACGACCCTCGGCATGACACCCATCCTCGAAGAGACCCCCTTCGACCCGTTCCTGCACGAGATCACCGAGGTCGAGCAGGCCGCGGACCCGGCCTCCCCCATCGAGATCCTGGACGTCCGCCACCCCGGCCTGATGCTCGGCGAGCTGCTGTTCAACCGGGCCGGCGTCCGTGTACGAGCCGGAGCCGCCCACGCGGAACGCGGAGTCGCCGACCGCTGGCCGCTGTTCTGGACCCACCGCCGCGCCCACCGCCCCACCCGGGACCTCTCCCAGGGCTGGGGCGGCAACTCGCAGTGGCGCACCGACTTCCGCCTCGACTACCGCACCGCCGCCGGCGACCTGCTCAACGTCGCCGAGGACGCCCCGATCGACGGCCGCCCCGACCTGGCCCCGAACGCCTACGGCGACCTCGGGCCGGACGAGCGCCTGCTCACCCCCGCCGAGCGCCGCGAACTGCTGCGCCACCGCACCCTCCTGCGCGTCCCCGCGGCCCCCGCCGCAGCCGACGCCGCGTGGGCGGCCGAGCTGTGGCCCTTCGAGTGGCGCCTGCCGGACGGAATCAACGAGCCCGGATGAGCGCTGGACCACTGCACATGATCAAGCCGCTCGATAGGTGAAGCCGCATGGAAGAACTCATCCGCCTCGACGACGTCGAGGAAGCCGCCGCCGGCGACGGGCACCTGCTGTGGGCGGCCCAGGGGCAGCACGACGGCCGGTTGGGCTCGGGAGTGCGGGCCTGGCGGCACGGCACGGCCCTCGCCGTGGCGAGCCCGGACCTCTCCGCGCGGGACCGGCTCGCGGTCAAGGGCAGTGCCGATGACGCCGCACGGCTGGTGCGGCACGTACTGACCGAGGTCGGACCGACCTACCGGCCCGTCGGCGAGGCGTCGTTGATCGAGTCGCTGGCCGGCACGATCCCCGGTCTGTCGCTGTTCCCCGCGTTCTACTGGATGGAGACCTCGACCGTCCCCGACCCACCCGCCGTCGGGGTGCAGTGGCTGGACGAGGTGCAGGTGAAGGAGGCGGCCTCGCTGTTCGACCGCTTCTTCCCCGACTCCTTCGCCCAGCCGGACGACGGCGGCACCCACCGCTGGGCCGGGATCGTCGACTCCCTCGACAGCGGCACCCCGCCGGAGCCCCTGGCCGTCGCGGCCGACGTCTGGTCGGCGGCCGGTTGCGGGTTCCTGGCCGGCGTGTGCACGCACCCAGGCGCCCGTGGGCGCGGACTGGCACGGGCCGTCTGCGGCTTCGTCCTCGGGGAGTTGGTCCACCGGTACGGGCGGGCGGCCCTCATGGTGCACGGCGGGAACCGGTCGGCGATAGCCGTGTACGAGCGCCTGGGTATGAGCAAGCGGCCCCTGGCGGGGGCCCAGGTCGTCGTCACCGCCCCGTAGGACCTCGGCGGGCCCCCTCAGGCCGCCCCGCCGTGCTCGGCGAGCAGCTCGGCGAGCAGCTCGCCGAGCACGTACCGGGCGGTGCGCGCCATCCGGGGGTTGCTGTCGCGGTAGTAGTCCAGCTCCGCCAGCGCCACGGACAGCGCCCAGCCCCTCCCGCGCTCCCACTCGGCGGCGTCGGCGCCGACGGCCGTCCGGAAGGCGTCACGGGCGGACGCCGGGAGCACGTACCAGGCGGGGAGCAGGTCCACGGCCGGGTCACCGAGGCCGGCGCAGCCGAAGTCGATGACGGCGGCGAGCCGGCCGGGCCCGTCGACCAGCAGGTTGCCGGGCTGGAGGTCGGCATGGATCCAGACCGGCGGCCCGGGGTGTTCGGGCGCGCCAACTGCCGCCTCCCACAGGGCGGTTACCGCTGCCGTGTCCACCTCACCCGCCGGCGCCGCGAGCGCCCGCCGGACCGCCGCGTCCCGCGCGGCCAGCGTCTCGCTGCGGTAGGAGGCCGGGGCGCCCGCCGGGTCGGCGCGGCGCATCGCGGTCACGAACCCGGCCAAGTCCGCTGCCAGCAGGGTCGGTTGGCGTACGTCCCCGGCCGCCGGGTTGGCCCCGTCCAGCCAGCGCAGCACCGACCACTCCCACGGGCAGCCGTCGATCGGCTCCCCCAGGGCCACCGGAACCGGTACGGCGACGGGGAGTTCGGGGGCCAGTCGGCGCAGCCAGGTGTACTCCTTGCCGATGTCCTCGACCGCCCCGGGGATGCGCGGGATCCGCACCACCAGCTCGGCGCCGAGCCGGAACATCGCGTTGCTGGTCCCGGCCGAGTCCACCAACTCGACCGGCAGGCCGGCCCACTGGGGGAACTGCGCGGCCACCATCCGGCGGACCAGCGCCTCGTCGACGTCCAGTTCGTCCGCGTGCATCTTCTGGGGCATGGCGCCCGACCCTGCCAGCGCCGACCGCCCCCGGCAAGCGAATTACCAGGGCCCGACCTGTCCCGTCGGACCCGGCAACCGGGCAACCCGGCAGCCGGGCAACCGGGCAACCGGTTCAGGCCTCGTCCCCGCCGGCCCCGCCCCGCCAGACGCCGGTGCGGATCCACCGCCTGCCGACCCCGCCGGCCGCGAAGGGGCCGACCAGCACGGACAGCATCCACAGCCCCTCGCTGGCGGGCGAGTAGATGTAGTAGTGCCATCGGTCCGGAAGCAGCAACGGCAGCAGGAGCAACGTGACGAGCGCCCCCCAGGTCGCCATCCAAACGATCACCGCGCGCGCCACGACGTCCATGCGCCCTCCTCGGACGTTATTTGAACGCGTTCAATATAGCCGAGGATCGCGCTCGCTCAGCCCCGGACCGCGAGGTCCTGACTGCCCAGGACCTTGAGCAGCCGCAGGGCCGAGTGCGAGGGCGTGCCGGGGGCGGCGGTGTAGAAGATCGTCCACTGGTCGCGGTGCGGGTCGTGCAGGGCCTCGCAGTCGAGGTCGAGCGGGCCGACCACCGGGTGCAGGAGGCGCTTGGTCGTCGAGCGGCGCATCTCGACGTCCTGGCGCGCCCACAGCTCGCGGAACTCCTCGCTGGCCGCGAGCAGCCGGTCGACCAGGCGGCGCAGGCCGCTGTCGGCGGGGTAGCGGGCGGACGCGGAGCGCAGGTCGGCGACCGCCCGGCGGCCGAACACCGCCTGGCCGGCCGGGTCCTGGAGGGCGCGGGTGTCCGGGTCGGTGAAGAAGCGCCAGATGAGGTTGCGCTCGCCGGGCGGCAGGGCGGAGAAGTCGCCGAGCAGTGCGGCCGCCATGGCGTTCCAGGCGAGGACGTCGCGGGCGGCGCTGCAGACCATCGCCGGGGTGTCGTCCAGCCGGTCGAGCAGGTGCAGCACGCCGGGCCGGACGTCGCGGGGCAGCGCGGTCGGCGGCAGCGGCGCCTCGCCGACCAGGTGGTGCAGGTGGGCCGTCTCGTCCGCGGACAGCCGCAGCGCGCGGCTGATCGCCCCGATCATCTGCCGGGACGGGCGCGGCCCCCGGCCCTGTTCGAGCCGGATGTAGTACTCCACCGACATGCCCGCGAGCTGCGCGACCTCCTGCCGGCGCAGGCCCGGCGTACGGCGCCGCCCGCCGTCCGGGAGGCCGACGTCGGCGGGCTGGATGCGGGCGCGCCAGCGCCGCAGGAAGGCGGCCAGCTCCGCCCGGTCCACGTGTTCCACGCCCCCAGTCTGGCCCGCCCGCCGCACGCCGACCATGGCACTCCCGGTACCACCCTCGACAGTGCTCTCCCGGCGCGGCCGCCGCCCGGCCAGAGTCGGGGCATGACCACGAACCGCATCGTCCTGATCACCGGCGCCAACAAGGGCATCGGCCTCGCCACCGCCACCGAACTCGCCCGCGCCGGGCACACCCTGCTGCTCGGCGCCCGCGACCCCGAGCGCGGCGCCGCGGCCGCCGCCGGCCTCACCGCCCAGGGCCTGACCGCCCGCGCCGTCCGCCTGGACGTCACCGACCCGGCGAGCGTCACCGCCGCGGCCGCACTGGTCGACGCCGAGTACGGGCGGCTGGACACCCTCGTCAACAACGCCGGGATCACCCGGGACCTCGGCACCGCCCCGGAGAACCTGCCCCTGGACGACCTGCGCGCGACCTACGAGACCAACGTCTTCGGCGCCGTCACCGTCATCAACGCCATGCTGCCGCTGCTGCGCCGCTCCCCGGCCGCGCTGATCGGCAACGTCTCCAGCGGCCTCGGCAGCTCCTCCGTCCTCGCCGACCCGGACACCCCGGCCGGCGAGTACGCGGCGCTGCTCGGCTACAACACCTCCAAGGCCGCGCTGAACGCCGTCACCCTGGTCTACGCCCGCACCCTGCGCGCCGAGGGCATCAAGGTCAGCGCCCTGGAACCGGGCCACTGCGCGACCGACCTCAACGGTCACTCCGGCCCGTCCGACGTCCAGGAGGGCGGCCGCCGGATCGCCCGCCAGCTCGGCGCGGCGCTGACCGCACCCACCGGCCAGTTCTTCCACCCCGAGGGCGGCACCTACCCCTGGTGAACCGCCCCGGCGGCGATCAGCGCGGGCAGCTCGCGCATGTCCCGGAACACCACCGTGCCCGGCCCGGCCAGCCGCTCCGCCGCCGTGACGCCGCCCGCGTAGCCGAGCGCCCGCATCCCGGCGGCGCGGGCGGCCGCCACCCCGGGGCCGCTGTCCTCGACCACCACGCAGGCGGCCGGGTCGACGCCCATGCTGCGCGCGGCGTGCAGGAACAGGTCGGGCGCGGGCTTGCCGCGCCCGACCTCGGTGGCACTGTGGATCCGGCCCTCGAAGCGCCCGTACAGCCCGGTCCGGCCCAGCGTGTGCCGCATCTTCTCGTGCGTGCCACTGGACGCCACGCACATCGGCAACCCGAGCCCCGCCAGGGCGTCCAGCGCCTCCGGCAACCCGTCCACCGGCGTCAGCCCGGCGTCCACGGCCTCGGCGTGCAGCTCGCGGAACCGCTTGTCGAACAGCGTCGCGGCCTCCTCCCCGAGCCGCTCCGCCAGCATCGCGTGGTTGGCCGCCTCCGACCGGCCGACGAACTTCTCGACCACCTCGGCCTCGGTGAGCGGCCAGCCGAGCTCGGCGGTCAGCTGCCCGACCACGCGGACGGCGATGATCTCGCTGTCCACCAGGACGCCGTCGCAGTCGAAAATCACCAGGTCTATCGGTTCGATCATCCGATCAGCATAGGGCGGGCCCGGTAACGGTCAGGGGCCCGGCGGCCGTAGCCGCCGGGCCCCTGAGCCGACTGTGCGTCAGCTGGTCTGGACGGAGGTGTCGTCGATCACGAAGCTGGTCTGCAGCGAGGAGTCCTCGGTGCCGGTGAACTTCACGGTGACGCTCTGGCCCGCGTAGGCCGAGAGGTCGAAGGTGCGCTGCTGGTAGCCGGCCGCGGCGTCCACGTTCGAGTAGGTCTTGAGCGTGGTGCCGTTGACCGAGACGGCCAGCTTGTCGTACGCGGTGCTGCCGGTCTCGGCGGTGTCGATGTGCAGCCAGAAGCTCAGCGTCGCCTTGCAGCCCGCCGGGATGCTCACCGTCTGGGACAGCGTGTCGGTGTGGGTGCTGCCGTAGCCGTCCAGGTACGCCTTCCAGCTACCGCCGTGCGACGGCTCGGACGAACCGTTGTCGATCACACCGCTCGAAGCCGTCCACGGCGACGCCGTCCCGGTCTCGAAGCCCGGGTTGCCGAGCAGCTGCGCCGGGGTGCAGGAACCGCCGCCACCACCGGTGACCGTCCAGGCGAAGCCGGCCGTACCGGACTTGCCGGCCGAGTCCTTCACCGTGACCGTCACGTTGGAGCTGCCCGCGGCGGAGGCGGTGCCGGAGATCAGGCCGGTCGAGGAGTTGATCGACAGGCCGGCCGGCAGCCCGGTGGCCGAGTAGGACAGCGGGGCGGTGCCGCCGGAGGCGTTGATCTGCAGGTTGACCGAGCCGCCCACCGCGGTGGACTGGTCACCGGGGTTGCCCACCGAGACGGCGGCGCCGGCCGGCTTGGTGAGCAGGCAGCCGGGCACGGTCAGGTCGACGGTCCGGGCGGAGTTGACGCAGGTGGTGAACCAGTAGGTCTCCTCGCCGTAACTCTGGCCCTTGAAGGCCTTGGTGGAGCCGTCGGCGGCGACCTCACAGGGGTTGTTGAGGGTGCACATCTCCCCGTCGTCATTGCCGGTGTTGTTGATGCCGACGATCCGCCCGCTCGCGGAGTCGATGATCGGCGAACCGGAGGTGCCGTGGGTGGTGTTGCAGCCGGAGCTGTAGCGCAGCGAGTCGTGCCAACTCCACTGGTCCTCGCGCAGGGTGGGCACGAACCCGTTGACGGAGCAGTTCCACACCTGCTTCCAGTACGAGGACGGTATGTACATCGACGAGCCGTCGACCGGGTGGGCGTCGTTGATGGTGAGGGCGGTGGCGCCGTACTTGGAGGTGATCGAGGCGAAGGTGTCGGTGAGTTCGTAGAGGGCGACGTCGGTGCCGGTCATCGTCGCGTAGATCACCTTGTCGCCCTGGACGGTGCCGAGGCTGTTGCCCGCGCCGTCCAGCAGGGTGCCGCTGCGGCTGGCGCTGACGTTCTGGATGACCTGGCCGTAGGGGGGCATGGACGGCAGGCAGTGCCCGTTGGTGAGCATCATGGCCCGGTCGCCGGAGGCCGAGGTGGGGAACCGGACGAGCGAGGCGGAGCAGTCGTCCAGGGCGATGGTCGACGTCAGGTCGGCGGCCTGGACGGCGTGGGCGGGGGCGGCGGCGAGGACCAGCCCTCCGGCGACGACGGCGCTCGCACCGGCCATCGCGACAAGTCTCTTGAACATGGCTCTCCTTGTGGGGGATCGCGGGCCGCCCGGCTGGTCGCCGAGGCCCACGCCCGCACGAAAGTGCCATGGTCACTTCAAGCGGTCAACAGTTCCCGCACAACTCGCCACCCCAGGGGCCGGGTTGTGCCATCGTTCGGCAACAACCCGTCCTGGTATGCCCGTTACGGGACGAGTCGGCGAAGGTCACGGCTGCGGCGCGGAGTCCGCGCTCTGCCCGTCGACCTTGGCGTTGCCCTTGCCGTCCTGCGGGCGGACGGTGATCGTCCAGATCGTCCCGCCGCCCTTCGAGTCGAACGCGTGCTGCTGCTGGAACTTGACGTGGCTGCAGTCCTGCGTGAACTGTCGCGCCTCGGAGTCCCAGTCCACACCGGTGGCGTAGTAGAAGTCGTACGAGCCGTCCGCGATGCCCTCGATCGTGGCCTGCTTCCCCTTGGCGGCGAACACCGAGGCCACCGAGGCCCCGTTCCGGGCGATCGTGAAGACCACGTCCGCCTTGTTGCCGCTGTTGTCGACCTCCAGCGTCCCCTTCCCCTCCCCGCCGCCCTCACGGACCATGGTGCCGTTCTCCAGGGTCCGCGGCTGCGCGGGCAGCTTCGGGAGATCCGGGACGGTGAAGGTGCTCCGGTGGCCCGCCGCCGTCAGCTTGGTGACGGCGCCCGAGACGCCCGACAGGCCCTGCCCGCCACCGATCCGCGCCTTTCCGGCGCTGACGCCGCAGAGCCTGTCGAGCCTCATGTCGGTGCGGATCGCCGACGCCTCGTCGGAGAGTGAGCGCAAGGCGTTCACCAGGTCGATGCGCGCCGCCTCGGCCCCGGCCGGCGCCGCGGCGTCCTTCAAGGCCTTCGCGGCGTGGCTGGATTCGGTCTCGATGGTGGCGAGCGCGATGTTGAGGTCGGGCATGGTCTTGGCCTCGGCCGCCTTCCCCAGCCCGCCGCCGATCGGCGCGAGGGCCTGGTCGAGCGTGGTCCCGTACGGCGTCGCGGTGGCCGTCGGCGTCGCACCCGCCGCCGCGGAGCCACCCCCGCCGCCGCCACCGCCCGAGCACGCCGCCAACAGCAGCACCGCGCCGACGACCAGACCGGACCTGCCTGCGGACCCCGATAACGTCACAACCCCACCCCGATGACACCGTGTGCACACTCCGTGCACAGACGGGCCACATGCTGCCGAGTTCGACCCGTCCCGGTCAAGCGGTTTCGGACGAACGCCGGAAGGGGCCGTCCGGCCGGACGCTACAGCTGCGGGAAGGAGTTCGGGTCCACGTCGTTGGTCTTGGCGTTGCCGTCGACCACCGGCTGGAGGGTGATCGACCAGGACGTCGAGGTGCGGCCGGTCTCGTACGGGAAGGTGTCCTCGAACTTGGTGAACGCGCAGCTCTGGGTGAAGGACTTGGCCGCGGAGTCCCAGTCCGCCCCTTGGGAGACGTAGACGTCGTACGTCCCGTCCTCCACGCCCTGGATGTCGGCCTTCTGTCCCTTCGCCACGAACATCGAGTGCACCGCCTTGCCGCCCAGCACGAGCGAGACGACCGCGTCCTCCTTGCTGCCGTTGTCGACCTTGAACTCGCCGTCGCCGTGCAGCTTCCCCTTGCTGATCATCGTGCCGTTGTCCAGCGAGCGGGACTGCTGCTTGGGCAGCCGGGGGACGGTGAGGTTCGCCGCGTAGCCGGCCGCCGTCAGTTTCGCCAGGACCGCCGGTACGGACTTCAACCCCTCGCCCGCGCCCAGCTGGGCCTCGGCCGAGTCCAGTGCGCAGACGTCCCGGGCCTTGATGCCGAGACGGACATTCGTCGCATCGGACTGGAGCACGCTCAGCGCGTTCGCCAGGTCGTGCCGGTCCCCGGTGACCGCGGCGGGGGCGTCCGCCACGTTCAGCGCCCTGGAGGCGTCGTGCGCGGCGGTGCTGAGGGCGCTCATCACGGCCTCGAGGTCGCTCAGGTTCTTGGCCCCGGGGATCCGGGCGAGCGCGTTGTCGACCGGCTCGATGTTCTTGCTGAGCACCGGGCCGAACGGCACCGCGCTCGTCGTGGCCCCGGGCCCGGGCCTGCCCGCCGTCGTTGCGCCCGAGCACGCCGCGAGCAGCAGCGCCGAACCGATGGCCAGACCGGCCTTGCCGATGGACTTCATGACCCCACCCCATGTCACCCGGCACGCGCACCGCGCGCACACCCCGCGACATGGTCCCGAGTACGAACCACCCCGGTCAATCCGTTTCCGGCGACCACCCCCGGGGGCCGTCCCGCCCCGCCCGGCGGGGTCGACGTCGGGGTCAACTACGATCGGGCACGTGCTCAGCCTCACCGGACTCCCCCTCCAGGTCATCACGTCGGTCATCGCGATCGTCGTCTTCGCCGCCACCATGTGGTTCTGGCCCAAGTTCGGCGGCAAGGGCTGGAAGTCCTGGCTGGGCCGGATCGGCGCCTTCCTGGCCACCCAGCTGTCGGTGCTGGCCGCGATGGGCCTGATCGCCAACAGCTACTTCGGCTTCTACAGCTCTTGGACCGACCTGCTCGGCACCAGCGGCGGCCTCGGCACGGTGGTCGACCACCAGCCGAACGCCTCCGGGGTGTCCGTCACCGGCGAGCAGAAGTTCTACTCGTCCCAGGGTTCGGAGCCGGACCGCTCCGGGATGATCCAGAAGGTCGACGTCAAAGGGGCCGGCACCGGCCTGAGCACCGAGGCGTACGTCTACCTGCCGCCGCAGTACTTCCAGCCGGGCTTCGCCAAGCAGCGCTTCCCGATGGCCGTGGTGCTGACCGGCTACCCGGGCACCCCGGAGAAGCTGATCTCGCTGATGCAGTACCCGGCGTCCACCCTCGACGCCATCGAGCAGAAGAAGCTGCCGCCGACCATCCTGGTGATGACCCGCCCCACCCTCGTCGACAACCGCGACACCGAGTGCGTCGACGTGCCGAACGGCCCCCAGGTCGAGACCTTCTTCACCAGCGACCTACCCAAGGCCCTCGCCACCACCTACCGGATCGGCACCGACCCCTCCAACCGGGCCGTGATCGGCAACTCGACCGGCGGCTACTGCGCGCTCAAGTTCGCCCTGCGCAAGCCCGACTCCTACCCGGCCGCGGTCGCGCTCTCCGGCTACTACAGCGCCGCCCACGACCCGACCACCGGCGACCTGTTCGGCGGCAACGACAAGCTCAAGCAGGAGAACGACCTGCTGTGGCGGCTCAAGAACCAGCCGGCCGCCCCGGTCTCGCTGCTGCTGACCACCGCGAACGACGAGAACAACTACGACGACACCAAGGCCATGGTCGCCGCCTTCAAGGCGCCCACCAAGATGTCCACGATCACCCTGGACACCGCCGGCCACAACTTCCACACCTGGACCCGGGAGATCCCCCCGGCCCTGGAGTGGCTGGGCAAGCACATCACCATGCCGGCCGCCGCCTGAGCGACCCGACGGGACGAGCGGCACGACCGCCTGAGCGACGACTCAAGCGGATGAGCTGCCCCACCGGATGAGAGCCCCCTGAGCCCGCCGCCGCACGGGTGAAACCGGGCAGATCACACCCGCCTCACAGCCGCATCTCACGGTTCTCTCAGCCACGCCACGCACGGTATGGCGCATGACCACGAGCAGCTACTCCCCTCCGGCCGGCGATCCGTGGCCCGAGGCCGCGAACTACCCGCCACCGGAGGCGCCGCGGCCGGACCCGGCGCCGCTCTTCCCCGAGCAGCCCCTGCCGCCGACCGGCCCCAAGGGCCCGGCCTCCTGGTCCGGACGGCTGCGCACCCTCCCGGCCCGCGCCTGGCGCGGGCGCGCGGACGACCCGCGCTGGGTGCGCCCGGCCCTGCTGGCGCTGATGGCCGCGACGGTCGTGCTCTACCTGTGGGGCCTGGGCGCCTCCGGCTGGGCCAACGCCTTCTACTCGGCGGCCGTGCAGGCCGGCAGCCAGAGCTGGAAGGCCTTCTTCTTCGGCTCCTCCGACGCCGGCAACTTCATCACCGTCGACAAGCCCCCGGCGTCCCTCTGGCCGATGGCGCTGTCGGTGCGGCTGTTCGGCCTCTCCTCCTGGTCGATCCTGGCCCCGCAGGCGCTGATGGGCGCCGCCACCGTGGGCGCGCTGTACGCGACGGTGCGCCGCCGCTTCTCCCCGCTCGGCGGCCTGCTGGCGGGCGCCGCGCTGGCGCTCACCCCGGTCGCGGCGCTGATGTTCCGCTTCAACAACCCGGACGCGCTGCTGGTGCTGCTGCTGACCCTGGCCGCGTACGGGATGGTGCGGGCGGTCGAGACGGCGAGCACCAGGTGGCTGCTGTTCACCGGCGCGATGTTCGGCTTCGCCTTCCTCACCAAGACGCTGGCGGCCTTCCTGATCCTGCCCGCGTTCGCGGTGATCTACCTGGTCGTGGCGCCCACCGGCTTCTGGCGGCGGCTGCGGCAGACCCTGCTCGCGGGCGTGGCCGTCGTGGTCGCCGGCGGCTGGTGGGTGGCGGTCGTGGAGCTGCTGCCCGCCTCGGCCCGCCCGTACGTCGGCGGCTCGCAGGACAACGACTTCCTGTCGCTGACCTTCGGCTACAACGGCCTCGGCCGGGTCGACGGCAACGAGCGCGGCAGCGTGGGCGGCGGCGGCCGGATGCCCGCCGGGCTCGACCTGCCGGACGGCGCCGGGCACAACCGGGGCTGGGGCCAGACCGGCATCACCCGGCTGTTCGGCAGCGACATCGGCGGGCAGATCGCCTGGCTGCTGCCGGCGGCGCTGATCCTGCTGGTGGTCGGCCTGTGGGCGACCCGCCGCTACGCCCGTCCGGACACGGCCCGCGCGGCGTTCCTGGTCTGGGGCGGCTGGCTGGTCTCCACCGCGCTGATCTTCAGCTTCATGTCCGGGATCTTCCACCAGTACTACACGGTGGCGCTGGCCCCGGCCGTGGCGGCCCTGTTCGGCATGGGCGTGGACGGCCTGTGGCGGGCCCGGCACCGGCTGCCGTACGCGCTGCTGCTGGCCGGCGTGCTCGCGGTGACGGCCGGATGGGCGTTCGTCCTGCTCGGGCGCAGCTCCGACTTCCTGCCCTGGCTGCGCTGGGCGGTGCTGGTCGGCGGACTGGCGGCCGCGGGGGCGCTGGTCGCCGGGCAGGTGGCGGGCCGGGTCTCCGGACGGACGGGCGCGCGGATCGCCTCGGTGGCGGGCCTGGTGGGTCTGGCGGCGGCGCTCGGCGGTCCGGCCGCGTACGCGGTGGACACCGTGGGCACCGCGCACAACGGCTCGATCATCACGGCCGGTCCGTCCGTGAAGGGCGCGGGCTTCGGGCCGGGCTCCTTCGGCAAGGGCGGCAAGGGCGGCCGGGGCTTCCCGGGCGGTTTCGGTGGCGGCCAGGGCGGCCAGGGTGGTCAGGGCGGCGCCGGCCAGGGTGGTCAGGGCGGCTTCGGCGGGCGGGGTGGTCAGGGCGGCCACGGCTTCCCGGGCGGTCAGAACGGCCAGGGCGGCCAGGGCGGTTTCAACGGCGGCTCCGGCCGGGGCGCCGACGGCACCGCCCCCGGCGGCCGCCACGAGCGCGGTGCGGGCGGGTCCACCGGGTCCGGCGGCGCCTCCGGTACGCCCGGCTTCCCCGGGTTCCCCGGCGGCGGCCAGGGCCCCGAGGGCGCGGGCGGCCCCGGCGGCTTCGGCGGCGGCACGGGTGGTGGCATGGGTGGCGGCATGGGCGGCCTGCTCGGCGGCACCAAGGTGAGCGACGAGGCGAAGTCCCTGCTCTCGCAGGACGCCGGCCAGTACACCTGGGCGGCCGCCACCACCGGTTCGCAGAACGCCGCGAGCTACCAACTCGCCACCGGCAAGCCGGTGATGGCGCTCGGCGGCTTCAACGGCACGGACCCCTCGCTCAGCCTGGCGGACTTCCAGAAGTACGTCCAGGAGGGCAAGGTGCACTGGTTCATCGGCGGCGGCTCGCACCGCGGCTTCGGCGGCGCCGGCGGGGCGGGCGGCGAGGGCGCCGAGGGCGACCAGCAGACCGAGTCGGCGCAGATCGAGGCCTGGGTGACCAGCCACTTCACCGCCAAGACGGTCGGCACCACCACCTTCTACGACCTGACGGCCCCGAAGGCCTGATCCGGTCGGCCCGACCCGGGCTCCGGGAACCCTGATCCCGGAGCCCGAACTCCCCAGGGGGCGTGCCGCGTTCGCGCGGCGCGCCCCCTTTCGCATGCCCCTTTCGCATGCCCCTTTCACGGGCCCCTTTCACGGGCCCCTTTCACGGGCCCCTCTCACGGGCGCCTCCCACACGCCCGGCCCGACGCCCCGTCAGTCGGAGCCGCAGCGCGCCCCGGCGGCCGGCAGCACCCCGTCCACCAGGTAGGCCTCGGCAGCGTCGCGCGCGCAGGAGCCGTGGTACCAGGACATGTGCCCGTCGCCGTCGCGGGTGAGCAGCACGCCGTGCTGCAACCCGGCCGCCATCCGCTGCGCCCACACGTAGGGGGTGATCGGGTCCTCCGTCCCGCCGATCACCAGGATCGGGGCGCTGCCGGGCGCCGTCACGGTGTGCGGCCGCTCGGTGGAGCGGTACGGCCAGGGGCGGCAGTCGGGTTCGAGCAGGGCGATCCGGGTGTCGTGGCGGCTGGTGAGCGGGGCCCGGGCGGCGAGGTCGGCGAGGGAGGTGCGCAGGTCGGCGTCGCTGGGGGCGAGCGGGGCGTCGGCGCAGTGGATGGCCGCGAAGGCGTCCGCGGAGTTCTCGTAGTGGCCGTCGTCGTCGCGGCCGGCGTTGCCGTCGGAGAACCGGAGCAGTTCGTCGCCCTCGCCGCGGGTGAGCGCGGGGTCGAGGGCGGAGCGCAGCCGGGACCAGCTGCCGTGGCCGTCGGCGAGGGTGTCGATGACGACGCCCCAGCCGAGGGAGGCGGTGACGGTGCGGCCGTCGTGGGTGGGCAGCGGGTGGTCCTTGAGGCCGTCGAGGAAGTCGGCGAGCCGCCCGGGGGCGGCGGCCGGGTCGGTGCCGAGCGGGCAGTCGGCGCCCTCGGCGGTGCAGGCGGTGGCGAAGGCGCGGAAGCCGGCCTCGGTGGCGGCGGCCTGTTCGACGTCGAGGTGCATCAGGTCGGTGCTGCGTTCGACGGCGCCGTCGAGGACGAGCCGACCGGTGCGGTCGGGGAACTCCTCGGCGTAGAGGACGCCGAGGTAGGTGCCGTAGGAGAGGCCGAGGAAGTCGAGCTTGCGCTCGCCGAGGGCGCTGCGCAGCACGTCCATGTCGCGGGCGCTGTTGCGGGTGCCGAGGAACGGCAGGATGTCGGCGTACTTGGTCCGGCAGGCGTCGGCGAGGACCCGGCCGCGGTCGTAGGCCGGGTCGTCGGTGCGCATCGACTGCTCGCGGGTGCGGTCGTCCAGGCAGTCGATCGGCAGGGTGGCGCCGGAGCCGCGCGGGTCGAAGCCGACCACGTCGAAGCGGTCGCGCATCGGGCCCTGGCCGTCCTTCCAGCCCCGGGCCATGTTGGCACCGGAGTTGCCGGGCCCGCCGGGGTTGACCAGCAGGGCGCCGATCCGGTGGGCGGGGTCGGCGGCGGGCACCCGGGCGACGGCGACGTCGATGCTGCGGCCGCCGGGGTCGGCGTAGTCCAGCGGGGCCTTGAGGGTGGCGCACTGGACGGCGGGTGCGGCCGCCTCCGCGCCGTCGGCGCCCGCGTCGCCGCCCGCGCCGTCGCAGGGTGCCCAGGCGAGCCGCTGGTCGTAGTACGCCTGCAGGGCCGGGGAGGCGCTGGTGGGCGCCCGCTCGGCGAGCGGCGGGCGGCTGGTCGGCGCGGCCGCGGGGCGTGCGCCGCCGGGGCCGGAGCAGCCGGCGGCCAGGGCGAGGAGCAGGGCGGCGAGGGCGGGCAGGGCGCGTCGCCGCAGGCGGGGGGTCATCGGGGGCACCGCCCACGAATACCATCCGAGGCACCGCCGGGGCATCTCGCCCGCTGCCCCCGGCCGCCTCCTTGTCACTTCCTTAGCGCCGCCGCGAGGTCCTTAGCGCCGCCGCGAGGCCGCGCCGCCTCGTCACCGCGCGGTACGACCGGCGAAGGAGGATCGTTTCCTCACCCGCCGCACTGCTGGAGCATCGCCTTCTTGTCCGCCTCGGTGACCGGCAGCTGGTACTTGAGCGAGACCTGGGCGAAGCGCACCGCGTACGAGCAGCGGATCTCGGTGCTGGCGGGCAGCCAGTCGGCCGGGCCGGAGTCGCCCTTGGAGGCGTTCTGCGAGCCGTCGGCGGGGATCAGGTTGAGCGGGTCGTTGGCGATCCGGACCCGCTTGGCCTTGTCCCACTTGGCGGCGCCCATCTGCCAGTCGTAGGACAGCGGCATCACGTGGTCGATCTGGATCTTCGACGCCTGCTGCTTGGTCCACTCGACGGTCCGGCCGGTGTACGGGTCGTGGATGGTCATCGCGGTGACCACGCAGTCCGAGCCGTCCTTGCGCTCGACACCGCTGCCGTCGCGGGCCAGCAGGTCGTTGCGGGTGTCGCACTTGTTGCCGCCGTACGGGACGCCCTCGACGCTGTCCGTCCAGGCGGGGCCGAACTCGTTGCGGTCGTAGCCGTCCTTGGGGCCGGTACGGGCGGTGGCCACCTTGGCGATCAGCTCCCGGCCCGCCTTCTGCTCCTCCGGGGTGGTCAGCGGCGCCAGGCCGGGCTTGGTGCCGTCCGGGTTCTGCAGCGGGCTGGTGCCGGTCCCGACGGCGGACGGTCCGGACCCGCCCGGCGACTTCCCGCCGCGGCCCTCGACCAGCCAGCCGACCAGGGCGAGCAGGCATATCAGGAACACGGTGGCGGCGGACAGCCAGGTACGGCGGGCGGGCACGGAGAACTCCCGGGGTCAGGGGCGGGTTGACGGCGAACCAGCAGACCAGCCGCCCCAAGAGAAGGTCAAGCCGACGCCACGGGGAGCCCAGGAGCATGTCGAAGCTCACACTCCGTCGACTCCGGCCGCCCGGGCCCCAACCGCGTCCCCGTCCCCGCCCGCATCCCCGCCCGCATCCCCGTCCGCGCCCGGGAGTTCAGCCCCCGATCGCCGACATCGGCCGGTCCGGCCGGACGAACCCGGCGCTGCCGATGGCGTGTCCGGGCCCCTTGCCCGTCACCGAGGCCCGCCAGGCCTCCTCGATCCGCCCGTCGTCCGCGCCCCCGCGCAGCAGCGCGCGCAGGTCCGACTCCTCGGTCGCGAACAGGCAGTTGCGCAACTGCCCGTCGGCCGTCAGCCGGACCCGGTCGCAGCCCCCGCAGAACGGCCGGGTGACGGAGGCGATCACCCCGATCACCGTGTCCGTCCCGGCGACCCGCCACTCCTCCGCCGGGGCGTTGCCGCTGCGCCCGACCGGCACCAGGTCGAAGCGCTCGCCGAGCCGGGCCAGCACCTCCTCGGCCGTCACCATCGCGGCGCGGTCCCAACTCCCCTGCGCGTCCAGGGGCATGGACTCGATGAAGCGCATCCGGTAGCCGTGCTCGACGGCGAAGGCCGCCAACTCCGGTATCTCGTCGTCGTTCACGCCGCGCACCGGCACGGCGTTGACCTTCACCGGGTCCAGCCCGGCCGCCTTCGCCGCCGCCAGGCCCGCGAACACGTCGGCGATCCGGTCCCGCCGGGTGAGCTCCGCGAACCGGTCCGCGCGCAGCGTGTCCAGGCTGACGTTCACCCGCCCCAGCCCGGCCTCCCGCAGCGCGACCGCGGTCCGCGCCAGACCGATCCCGTTGGTGGTCAGCGACAGCTCCACGCCCAGCGCGGCCAGCCGCCCGACCAGGCCCGGCAGCCCCCGCCGCAGCAGCGGCTCCCCACCGGTCAGCCGCACCGAGCGCACCCCCAGGCGCTGCGCAGCGATCCGCACCAGCCGCACCACCTCGTCGTCCCCGAGCGCGTCCGCCCGGGGCAGCCAGTCCAGCCCCTCGGCCGGCATGCAGTACGTGCAGCGCAGGTTGCAGCGATCGGTCAGGGAGACCCGCAGATCGGTGTGGACCCGTCCGAAGCGGTCCACCAGCGGGCGCGGTGCGGTGTTCATCGCCCCAGTACAGGGGCAAGCGGGCCGCGGGACCAGCGGCCGAACCGCCGGGGACCGCCCGCGACCTGCGCCTTCGCCTTGTGGATTCGTACAAGCGCCGAACGGCTGCGCGACCGGGCCCGGACCGGGCAGGCTGGGCGCATGCAGACCACACCGCCCGCCGTCCCGGCCCTCGTCCTCGCCGCCGGGGGCGGACGCCGGCTCGGCGGGCGGCCCAAGGCGCTGATCCGGTACGCGGGCCGGCCGCTGGTGGAGCACGCGGTGGCCACCGTCCGGGCCGGCGGCTGCCCGGACGTCACCGTGGTGCTGGGCGCGGACCGCGAGCGGGTGCGCTCCACCGCGCACCTGCCGGGCTGCCGGCTGGTCGCCAACCCGGACTGGGCCGAGGGCATGGGCTCCTCGCTGCGGGCCGGACTGGCCGCACTGCCGCCGCGGGCCCCGGCAGTGCTGGTGATGCTGGTGGACACCCCGGGCGTCACCCCGGCCGCGGTCGCCCGGCTGCTGGCCGCGCACCGGGCCGGCGCCGACCTGGCCGCCGCGGCGTACGGCGGACGGCGCGGGCACCCGGTGCTGATCGGCGCGCGGCACTTCGCCGAGGCCGCCGAGGGCGCGGCCGGGGACGCCGGGGCCCGCGCCCTGCTGGCGGCGCACGCCGGGGAACTCGTCCTGGTCGAGTGCGCGGACGTCGCCGTCCCCGACGACCTGGACACCCCCGCCGACCTGGCCCGCTGGTCCGTCGACCGACCACCCCGCTGACGCCGGCCGCGCATCCTCCCCGCGGAGGGGCCCGGCCTCGCCCGTACCGGCGACCGGCCCCTGATCCGTCCCTGATCCGTCCCTGAGGATTGCCCCATTCCGCGCCCGAAGCCGGACGTTTCGGGGAGCATGGGAACCATTCACCCCGACCCGACACCGACGGACGGAGCCCGCGATGGCAGGACTGCCCGACGACTTCACCGGACACGACCCCGCGCGGTCGGGGCCGGGGGCGGGCGGTGGCGCCCGGGCGATCCGCTGCCCCGCCTGCCGCCGCGAGCACCTGTACGAGCCGCCGTCGCTGCCGTGTCCGTGCGGCGCCTCGCTGAAGGTCCCGCTGCTGCGCGGCGGGGTGCCGGTCCAGGTGCGGTTCCGCTCCTGGGAGGACTCCTGGCTGAGCATGCGCTGCCCGCACTGCGGCCGCTCCGACCAGTGGCCGCAGCCCGAGTTCACCTGCAACTGCGGCGCCACCGTCCGGCTCCCGGTGGACCGCACCACCCGGCTGGGCGGCGGCACCGCCGGCCCGCTCGCCGCTCCCGGCCCGCAGAGCGCCCGTCCCTACCCGGCGCACCCGGTGAACGCCCCGGTGCCCGCCCCGCCCGCGCAGGGCGGCGGCCCCGCCGGCCGCCCCAGGCCGTTCCGCCACCGCGCCCCGTTCCGCCCCCACCCGGTGCGCACCTCCCAGGACGCGGTGTTCACCGCCGCCCGCTACCTGGAGTGGCTCGGCTTCGACGACCTGGAGCTGACCGAGGCCCAGGAACGCGACGGGGTCACCCTGCTGGGCGGCCGGATGGTCGCCCAGGTCGACACCTGGACCGAGCCCGCCGACGTGAAGTCGGTCGAGTGCCTGTGGCTGCAGACCCTGCACGCCGAGGAGATGGCCGCCGCCATGTTCACCCTGGCCGGCTACTCCCACCAGGCCACCGTGCGCGGCGAACAACTGCTGGTCGCCCTGTTCAGCCTCGACCTGGCCGGCGTGCCCCAACCCGCCAACGGCGCCGCCGAGGCCCTGATGGAGACCGGCTGGACCTCCTGACCCGACCCGCCCGTCCCCCGATCCGCCCGTCCCCCGACACCCGGCGCCCCGACACCCGGAGCCCGGCGCCCGGCGCCCGGCGCCCCACTAGATCATCTCCCCGACAAAAGCAACAACCTCCGCTCGTGATCTGGTGCACAAGCTCACCCCCGTGTTGAATTGCCGCCACAGCGCGGGCCTTTCGCCGTGCCGTTCACCCTGCCGCCGCCATGCGAACGGGCCGTGACGGCAGGGCTCCAAGGCAGGTCCGCGCCCTTGCTGGATGGCGCACACAAGGAGGTGGCGTTGTCGGAGCACGGATGGAGCCCGAGCGGCCCGGACGAACGGGGGCGGGCGACAGCGGAGGAACCGGGCGACACCGTGTGGCGGCTGCGATCCCGGGGGTGCTGGCAGGAGGCCGCCGAACTACTGCGACCCGCCGCCGAACACGACCCGGCCGCGGCCCTCGCACGGGCCGAACTCCTCATCGAGAAATGCCTGTTCACCGCCGCGCACTGGACCCAGGCGGAACAGGCGTTACGGCTGGCCGAGGCCCTGGCGGAGGGCACCGAGCAGCGCGCGGCCGCCGGCTGCGCCCGCGGCTTCCTCGCCTACCTGGCCAGCGTGCTCGGCCCGCGCGACCGCCTCGACGAGGCCCAGGCCGCCCTCGGCCGCACCTCGGCGCTGCTGCCGCCGGACGCGCCGGGCCGGCCCCTGCTGGACTTCCGGCGCGGACTGGTCGCCGAGAACCTGCTGGGCGACCGCAGCGCCGCCTGGATCGCCTACCGCCGGGCGCACGAGGGCGCCGGGGAACGCGGGGACGAACTGCTCCGCTCCTACACCTGGCGGCACCTGGGCGCGCTCGCGCTCTCACGCGGCGACCGCGGCAACGCCCGGGAGGGCTTCGACGCCTCACTGCGGCTGCGCGAGCAACTCGGCTTCACGGTGGGGGTGGCGCCGGCGCTCGCCGCGCTCGCCGAGGTGTCCGAACCGGCCGAGGCGGTGCGGCTGCGCGCCGAGGCCACCCGCCTGGTGCACGCCCTGGGCGGGGTGCCGGTCTGGCTCGCACGCCAGCTCGGACGTGCGCCGGGGCCTCCCCCGGACGGACGCATCACCAGCGAGACCCGGGGAACAATCAGCTAAGGTGAGCCTAACCTGTCCGGGGTGAGCAGCGCCTCGGACAGGTCGCCTTGCTGTTCCCCGGGCACCGCCACGCCCCGGACCGGCCGGGCCCGGCCGCGGCGGACCGTCCGCGACCGGCCCTGCCGGGCGGTCCACCGGCGGCCCCGGTCGACCCGATGGGGCCCGCCCATGACCGCGAGCAGCACCCGGCCCGGCCCCGCGCCGCGCGCCCCCCGCACCACCCAGGCGCACGACCACGCCCAGGCGCACGAACCCACCCACGCACCGGACACCCCCACCCCCTGCGCCCCCTCGTACCACCGGCTGACCGCGCTCGCCCCGATGCTGGACCTGCGCTGCGCCCCACCCCGGCACGGCGACGGCTGGCTGCCGGTCGCCACGCTCACCACCGACCCGGCGGCGCTGCGCGAACTGGTCGCCCACGACGCCCGGCAGGGCCTGACCCGCTACGGGCGGCCGCTGCGCCCGGACGTGGCGGCCGGCTTCGGGCTGCACCGCTTCGTCTGGCCGGTCTCGCTGCTGTTCACCGTGCCGTGGTTCCTGGAGCGGCGCGTCCCGCTGCTCGGACCCGGCGACGTCTCGGTCCACCGCGCCCCGGCCTCGATGGAGCTGACGGTGCGCCCGGAGGCCTTCGTCTGCCTGCCGGACGACCCCGCGGCCCGCACGGCCGGGGCCCGTACGGTGCCGGACGAGGACGCGCTCGGGGCCGAACTGCGGCGCGCCCTGGCCGAGTTCCTGACCCCGGTGCTGGCCGCCTTCGGACCGGAGGCGCGGCGCGGGCCCCGGGTGCTGTGGGCGATGGCCACCGACGCGGTGGTGGAGGGGCTCTGGTACGCGGGCGGGCTGCTCGGGGAGCAGGAACGGGCGCGCGACGAGCTGTCCGCCCTGCTGGCCCCCGGAGAGCCCGGGGAGTCCGGGGAGTCCGGGGAGTCCGCTGCGCCGTCCTCCCCTGGAGCTTCCTCCCCCGGACCGGCGCGCACGCCCGGCGCGGGCCGGGGCCCCGCTCCCGCCCCGGCCCCCTTCACCCCGGGCGCCGGTTTCGCACCCCCGGCGCCCGCGTGCGGCGGTGCTTCGGGTACGGACCGGGCTCGGGCCAGCTGTTGCCTCGTCTACACCGTGGAATCCGCGGAAATGTGCAACGGCTGCCCCCGCGTCACGCGACGTTGACGGAAATCCGTACGACCAGGGATTCGAAAAGCCCGTGATTCCGGGAATGTCCAGCGCCGAATTCATATGACCATGTGATTGGCGACGGGTCAGAAATCCCTCTCCTCAGCGCATTGACGGCGAATCCGCCTTTCCCCCGCCGGGCATCCGTCATGATGGTCCCCGCCGCGCTGCTGGAACGCAGCGATCGGCGCAGGAACGCGACGCAGAAAGCGAGGCTGGTTCCGGCAATGAAATTGTCCGACATACCGCTCGGCTGGGCCGTCACCGGGGTCGTGGGGCTGCTGGTCAGCGCCCTCCTGGTGGCCCTGGCCCGAAGCCGGGGATCCGCCGCCGGCGCGGATTCCTGGGAGCGTTCCGAGGAACGGCGCCGCAACAAGGAATCCCTGTACGGCGCGGCCTCCTACACGCTGCTGTTCTGCTGCGCCGGTGTCGCGGCCGCGCTCTCCTTCCACGGCCTGGTCGGCTTCGGCGTGCAGAACCTCGGCCTGTCCGGCGGCTGGGAGTACCTCGTCCCGTTCGGCCTGGACGGCGCCGCGATGTTCTGCTCGGTGCTCGCCGTCCGCGAGGCCAGCCACGGCGACGCGGCGCTCGGCTCCCGGCTGCTGGTCTGGCTCTTCGCCGGCGCCTCGGCCTGGTTCAACTGGGTGCACGCCCCGCGCGGCTTCGGCCACGCCGGCGCCCCGCAGTTCTTCTCCGGCATGTCGCTGTCCGCCGCGATCCTGTTCGACCGCGCGCTCAAGCAGACCCGCCGGGCCGCGCTGCGCGAACAGGGCCTGGTGCCCCGTCCGCTGCCGCAGATCCGCATCGTCCGTTGGCTGCGCGCCCCGCGCGAGACCTACGCGGCCTGGTCGCTGATGCTCCTGGAGGGTGTGCGCAGCCTGGACGAGGCGGTGGACGAGGTCCGTGACGAGAAGCGCGAGCGCGCCATGGAGAAGGAGCGCCGCAAGCTCGCCGGGCGCCGCGAGCGGGCCGAGATCCGGGCGATCAACCGCAGCAGCGGCCACTGGCGCGGACGCGGCGGCGCCGCACGGCAGTTGGAGTCGGCCGGCCCGGAGTCCGCGATAACCGGCGGGCCCGGGGCGGAGCTCCCGGCGGGCGCCCGGGAGGCCGGGGCCCTCGGCTCCGCCGAGGCGGGCGCCCGCGAGGCCGGGTCGGGCACGCGCGGGGCCAGGACGCGCGCGCGCGAGGTCGAGGCGGCCGAGGGCGCCGTCGCCCAGCCGGGCCTGCCGGCCCGTCCGGAGCGGCGCACCATCGACCTCACCGCCGACGAGGACACCGTCACGCTCCCGCGGCTGGACTCGCTGGAACGCAAACTGAAGGACCTGGAGCAGCAGTTCGGCTGATCCGTCACCGGGCCCCGGCCCGGCCGTTCCCCTGGGGCCCCGCGTCACCCGGGCCCCAGGGGGCGGGGGCGGGGAACGGTCAGGCCGCGCTCGTCCCGCTGAGCTCGAACCACATCCGCTTGCCGGACCCGCGCGGCTCCACGCCCCAGGCGTCCGCCAGCGCCTCGACCAGCATCAGCCCGCGCCCGGAGGAGGCCTGCTCCCCCGGGGTCCGGCGGGTCGGCCAGAGGTCCGACTCGTCCTCCACCTCGACCCGCAGCCGGGCCCGGCCGCCGTCCGAGACCGTCTCCCGGTAGAGCCGGGCGGTGAACATGGCGTCCCGGTCGGTGTGCCGGATCGCGTTGGTGACCAGCTCGGAGGAGAGCAGCTCGGCGGTGTCGATGAACTCGGCGACGCCCCAGCGGCGCAGCGCGTCGCGCAGCTCGGCGCGCACCTCGGCCACCCTGGCGAGGTCCGCCTGGCCGATCCGGCGGCGCAGCTGCTGGGCGGCCAGGCCGCCCTCCGGACCGTCCCAGCGCAGCAGCAGGAGCGCTATGTCGTCCTCGCGCTCGCTGGAGTCGGCGGCCTGGGAGGTGATCCGGTCGGCCAGCTCCTCCAGCGGGTCGCGGGCCGCCTCGCCGGCCGCCGGCAGCGGACGGGCCATGGTCCGGGTGAGCCGGCCGATGCCCTCGTCCAGGTCCGTACCGCGGGCCTCGACCAGGCCGTCGGTGCAGAGCAGCACCGTCTCGCCCGGGTCCAGGCTGAACCTCGTCACCCGGTACTCCTGGTCCGGGTCGATGCCCAGCGGCAGCCCGCCGGCCACCGGCAGGACGGCGGCGGTGCCGTCCGCGCGGCGCACCACCGGGTCCAGGTGGCCGGCCCGGACGGCGTAGACCACGCCGTAGTCCACGTTGACCTCGGCGTAGGTGCAGGTCGCGAAGTGGTCGGTGTCCAGGTCCGCGAGGAAGCGGGAGGCGCGGGCCATCACCGCGGCGGGCGGGTGGCCCTCCGCGGCGTAGGCGCGCAGCGCGATCCGCAGCTGGCCCATGATCCCGGCCGCGTGCACGTCGTGGCCCTGGACGTCGCCGATCACCAGGCCGACGTGCCCGCCGGGCAGCGGCACCACGTCGTACCAGTCGCCGCCGATCTGCAGCCCGGAGCCGGCCGCCAGGTAGCGCACCGCGGTGGTCACCCCGGGCACGGACGGGACGGTGCGGGGCAGCATCACCCGCTGCAGGCCGGCCGCCAGCTCGTGCTCGGCGTCGTGCAGCCGGGCCCGGGCCAGCGACTGGGCCACCAGCCCGCCCAGGGTGGACAGCAGGGTGCGCTCGTCCGCGTCCAGCTCGCGCTCGTCGTCGAAGCTGACCACGCAGACGCCGATCGCCCGGCCGCTGGCCACCAGCGGCAGGTACGCCCAGGAGCCGCGGCCGGTGCGGCTGGTCTGCTCCCACACGTCGGGGTGGCGGTCCCGGAAGTCCTCCCGGCTGGAGATGAAGACCGGGGTGCGGTGCCTGAGCGCCTCGGCGGCCGGGTGGCCGGCGGGCAGCACCGCGCGGTCCCAGACGGCGAGGGCCTGCGAACGGTAGCCGGAGGCGCCGAGGATCCGGGCCCGGCCGGCCTCGAAGGAGGCCAGCACCAGACCGTCCGGCGGCAGGCCGGGCAGCGGCAGCTCGGTGAACACCCGGGCCACGTCACGCACGGTGACCGCCTCGGAGAGGGCGCGCGCGGCCTCCTTGATGAACCGCGAGCGCTCCTCGCGCAGCAGGGCCATCCGGTCGGCGTGGTCGCGCTTGTGCAGCTCGACGGTGGCGTCCCAGACGAAGCCCACCATCCGGGAGGCCCGGCCGAAGGCGTCCGCCAGCACCCGGCCGCGGAAGCGCACCGCGCGCATCGTGCCGTTCGGCCCGACGGTGCGGTAGTAGGCGCCGCACTGGCCCAGCTCGGCCACCGCGCGCTCGACCCGGCGGCGCACCACCGGCGCGTCCTCGGGGTGCAGCAGGGACAGGAAGGAGGCGGCGGTGCGGTCGAAGCGGTCCCGCTCGACGGAGTCCAGTCCGATGATCGCGCAGGCGCGCTGGTCACCCTCCAGGACGTCGCGGCGGATGTCCCAGTCGAAGGAGCCGATGCCGTTGGCGGCCATCGCGGGCTCCAGCCAGTCCGGCATGGAGTCGGCGGAGGAGGGCGGCAGGCCGCCGGACAGCACGGGCGCCAGCCGCCCCGAGGCGAGCACCGGCGGCGTGCGGACGGAGTTGCGGCGGGTGGCCTGCGCGGGCGTGCGGGGAGCGGGCGGGTGCGGCTCCACGGCGGGCAGGTGCCGCTCCGCGGCGGACACGCCGGGAGGAAGCGTCGGCCCCGGCGACTCGGGCTCAGTGGGCATGCTGCTCCTGCCGCTGCCGTGGCGGACCGCGCCGACCGTCCGGACGGGCCGCGTGGCGGTGTGATGGGTCGTGCTGGATCGGGCGGTGCCGACGGGCGGTGGTCAGTCGAGGTTCGGTCTCCCCGCTGCTTCCCGCACGTGGACACACATTCCCACCATCCTGTCCAATGTTCGGCCGAGCGGCAATGGCAACGGGCCGTAAATCTTGCGCTCCGCCTTGTGTTCAGGGCTTGCTTCGGGAACGGATCAATCGGAGACGAACAATCGTACGGGTGTCGCGCGCGGGTTCGCCGACGGGCTCCGGCGGACTTCGGTGGACGTTGGCGGACGTTGGCGGGCTCCGCCGAACTTCGGCGGGCTACGGCATCGCGAGCTCGAACCAGGTGACCTTGCCGTCGCCGCGCAGCTGCACGCCCCAGGAGTCCGCCAGCGCCTCCACCAGCAGCAGCCCGCGCCCCGAGGTCGCGTACTCGGCGTCCGGCTCGCGCCGCCGCCCGGGCAGCCGGCTCGCGCCGTCCTGCACCTCGACCCGCAGCCGGCCCTCCGTACCGAGCACCGCGTCGAAGACCGCCCCCTTGCCGGTGTGCTGCAACGCGTTGGTGACCAGCTCGGAGGAGAGCAGCTCGGCGGTGTCGGACAGCTCCGGCACCCCCCAGTGGCTCAGCGCCGTGCGCAGCCGGTGCCGCACCGCGCCCACCCCGACCAGGTCGGCCGGTTCGAGCGTCAGGTGCAGCCGGCGGTGCAGCGCGCACCCCGGGGCCGACGCACCCGGCAGGGCCGTTCCGGCGCCGACGACCGGGCCCTGGACCGGCCCGGACCGGTAGGCGTCGCCCGAACTCGTCCGCTGCCGCGGGAATCGCGACTGACCGTCCATCAACAGATGCCCCCGCCCTCAAATCCGGGCCCCCGCCTCCGGATCCCCCGCCGGCCGGGTGGCCCCCTCGTACTGAACCACCATCCTCATGCCCAGTTGACGGCGTTTGCAACAGTGTGCGTCCGATCACGTGGGGTGAAAGGGGCACGGGGAGGTTCACGTGATCCAACTGCCCGCGCCGGACAGGTTTGCGAAGCGCAGAGGCTGTTTTCGAGACCGCCCCCACCCGATCCCGCGCACACCCGGCGCCCGTACGGACCGTGCGCGGGGCTGCGCGCCCCCACCCGCACCACCGCCGTGCGCCGCCCGGGGAGCAGGCCCGCTCGCCCCCGCCACCCGCACCGCCACCCGCACCGCCGCTCACCCCGTCGCCCGTCCGAGGGGCCGAAGGCCCGGGGAGCGGCAACGCTGGACATGGAGCCCCGGTGCGGGTTCAATGAGCCGAGATGTTTGAACGCCGTTCTAACATCGTCCGGAAGCCCAGGGCCCCGAACCCACCCCCTCCCCGGCGACCGCGAGCGAGGAACCGTGCGACTGACCCCCACCGAGCGGGACCGGCTGCTGATCTTCACAGCAGCCGAACTGGCCCGCGCCCGCCGCGCCCGGGGCGTGCGCCTCAACGTCCCCGAGGCGACCGCCCTGATCGCCGACACCGTCTGCGAAGCCGCCCGCGACGGCCGCCGCCTCGCCGAGGCCGTCGAGGCCGGCCGCTCGGTCCTCACCGCCGCCGACGTCCTGCCCGGAGTGCCCGACGTGGTCACCGTCGTCCAGGTCGAGGCCGTCTTCGAGGACGGCACCCGGCTCGCCGTCGTCAACGACCCCTTCCGGGGCGCCGGCTCCCTCGGCGACGAGGCTCCCGGCGGCGCGCTGCCCGGCGACGGCGCCGGCTACGACCCGGTCGAGGAAACCCTGCTCATCCCCGTCCACAACACCTCCCGAGTGCCGATCTCGGTCACCTCCCACTTCCACTTCTTCGAGGCCAACCCGCGCCTGGCCGTCCCGGCCGGCTCCTCGGTGCGCTTCGACCCCGGCGCCACCGTCGAGGTCGGCCTCGTCCCGATCGGCGGCGCACGCGTCGCGATCGGCTTCGCCGGACTCGTCGACGGCCCCCTGGACGCCCCCGGCGCCAAGGACGCCGCCCTCGCCAAAGCCCGCGCCACCGGCTACCTGACCGACTTCGACGACCAGGAGGTGCCCTCGTGAGCTCCCTCTCCGCCCACGACTACATCTCCGTGCACGGCCCCCGGGCCGGCGACCGGATCCGGCTCGGCGACAGCGGACTGATCGTCCGCGTCGAATCCGACTCCCAGGCCCCCGGCGACGAATTCCTGGCCGGCTTCGGCAAGACCGCCCGCGACGGCCTCCACCTCAAGGCCGCCGCCGTCCGCGACACCTGCGACGTCGTGATCAGCAACGTCCTGGTGATCGACGCGATCCAGGGCATCCGCAAGACGTCCATCGGCCTGATCGGCGGCCGGATCGCCTCGATCGGGCGGGCCGGCAACCCGGACACCCTGGACGGCGTCGACGTGGTCGTCGGCACCGGCACCACCATCGTCTCCGGCGAAGGCCTGATCGCCACCGCCGGCGCCGTCGACACCCACGTCCACCTGCTCTCACCGCGGATCATGGAGGCCTCGCTGGCCTCCGGCGTCACCACGATCATCGGCCAGGAGTTCGGCCCGGTCTGGGGCGTCGGCGTCAACTCGCCCTGGGCGCTGCGCCACGCCTTCAACGCCTTCGACGCCTGGCCCGTCAACATCGGCTTCCTGGGCCGCGGTTCGTCCTCCGACGAGGCCCCGCTGGTGGAGGCGCTGGCCGAGGGCGGCGCCTGCGGCTTCAAGGTGCACGAGGACATGGGCGCGCACACCCGCGCACTGGACACCGCGCTGCGCGTCGCCGAACAGTACGACGTCCAAGTCGCCCTGCACACCGACGGGTTGAACGAGTGCCTGGCGGTCGAGGACACCCTGCGGGTGCTCGAAGGCCGGACCGTCCACGCCTTCCACATCGAGGGCTGCGGCGGCGGACACGTCCCCAACGTGCTCAAGCTGGCCGGCGTCCCGAACGTCATCGGCTCCTCCACCAACCCCACCCTCCCGTACGGCCGGGACGCCCTCGGCGAACACTTCGGCATGATCGTCTCCGCCCACGACCTCAAGACCGACCTGCCCGGCGACGCCGCCATGGCCCGCGACCGCATCCGGGCCGGCACCATGGGCGCCGAGGACGTGCTGCACGACCTCGGCGTCATCGGCATCACCTCCTCCGACGCCCAGGGCATGGGCCGCGCGGGCGAGACGGTGCGCCGCACCTTCGCGATGGCCGGCAAGATGAAGGCCGAACGCGGACCACTGGACGGCAACGGCTCGTACGGGACCACCGGGAGCGGCGACGACAACGAGCGCGTGCTGCGCTACATCGCCAAACTCACCGTCAACCCCGCCATCGCCCACGGACTCGCCCACGAGGTCGGCTCGATCGAGATCGGCAAGCTCGCCGACATCGTGCTCTGGCGCCCCGACCACTTCGGCGCCAAGCCGCAACTCGTCCTCAAGGCCGGCCTCCCCGCGTACGGCGTCACCGGCGACCCCAACGCCGCCACCGACCGCTGCGAACCCCTCGTCCTGGGACCCCAGTTCGGCGCCCACGGCGCCACCGCCGCCGACCTCTCGGTCGCCTTCGTCGCCCAGGCCGCCGCCGACGGCGCCCACCCCCACCGACCCGCCGACGGGCTCCCCACCCGCCGCCGCCGGGTCGGCGTCCGCGGCACCCGCGGCATCGGGCCGCGCGACCTCGTCCGCAACACCCGTACCGGCCACGTCGAGGTCACCGAGACCGGACTGGTCTCGCTCGACGGCGCACCCCTGCGCTCCGAACCCGCGGACAGCGTCTCGCTCAGCCGCCTCTACTTCCTCTGACCCTGTTGCTCACTTCTTCCTCGAGGACCCGATGATGACCACCCCCACGCCCGCCTCCCTCGGCTACCGGATGCCCGCCGAGTGGCACCCCCACGAGCGCACCTGGATGGCCTTCCCCACCACCAACCCCACCTTCGAGACCCCCGAGCAGCTGCACGCCGGCCGCGAGGCCTGGGCCGCCGTCGCCGACACCATCGTCCGGTACGAGCCGCTCACGCTGATCGTCAACACCGGCGAGACCGCCGACGCCCGCCGGTACGTCTCCGAGGCCGTCGAGATCGTCGAACGGCCGCTCGACGACGCCTGGATGCGCGACATCGGCCCCTCGTTCGTGATCGACGGCAAGGGCTCGCTGGCCGCCACCGACTGGATCTTCAACGGCTGGGGCGCCCAGTCCTGGGCCCGCTGGGACAAGGACCAGCACATCGCCGAGCACATCAGCGAGCTCACCGGCGTCCAGCGCTTCGCCTCCCGGCTGATCAACGAAGGCGGCGGCATCCACGTCGACGGCGAGGGCACCGTCCTGGTCACCGAGACCGTCCAGCTCGGCGAGGGCCGCAACGCCGACTGGACGAAGGAGGACGTCGAGGCCGAACTGCACGCCCACCTCGGCACCACCAAGGCCATCTGGCTGCCCCGCGGACTCACCCGCGACTACGACGAGTTCGGCACCCGCGGCCACATCGACATCGTCGCCTCCTTCGTCCGCCCCGGCGTCGTCGTCGCCCACGTCCAGCCCGACCCGGCCCACCCCGACCACGAGGTCTGCCAGGAGCTCGTCGCCGTGCTGCGCGCCGCCACCGACGCGCAGGGCCGACAGCTGGAGGTCATCGAACTGCCCGCCCCCACCGTCCTGTTCGACGAGGACGGCGAGCCGGTCGACTACTCCTACATCAACCACTACGTGGCCAACGGCGCCGTCGTCCTGTGCGCCTTCGACGACCCGCGCGACCAGGAGGCCGCCGACATCCTCGCCAAGGCCTACCCCGGCCGCACCGTCGAACTCGTCGACGCCCGCGAGATCTTCGCCAACGGCGGCGGCATCCACTGCATCACCCAGCAGCAGCCCAAGGCCTGACACCGGGGGTACCGGAGCGGGGAGCCTCCCCCGCTCCGGTACCGTTCGGACCTCCACCACCGCCGCCCGTCTCGCCCGTCAGGAAGCAGCACCACCATGGCCGACCCCCGCCCGCGCCGCCCGGCGCGCCCCCGCGAGGAGGTCTACGCCACCGCCCGGGCCGCGATCGCCGAACACGGACTCGCCAAACTCACCATGGCCGGGCTCGGCAAACAGCTCCAGATGAGCGCCGGACACCTGCTCTACTACTTCGGCAGCAAGGACCAGCTGCTGCTCGAAACCCTCCGCTGGAGCGAGGACCAGCTGGGGGCCCGCCGGCGCGAAGCCCTCACCGACCCGGCCCTCGACCCCTGGCAGCGCCTCGACGCCTACCTGCGGCTCTACCTGGCCGAAGGCCCCGGCGACCCGCGCTGGATCCTCTGGGTGGAAGTCTGGGGCCGCTCCCCGGCCAGCGCCGAACTCCGCCAGGGGCAGCAGGAGATCGAGGCGCCCTGGCAGGCCGACCTGGTCACCCTCATCGAGCAGGGCACCAGCACCGGCCACTTCACCCCCGGACCGGCCGCCGACCGCGCCGGCCAACTCCGCGCCCTCCTCGACGGCCTGGCCGTCCCCATCGCCATCGGCCTCCCCGGCGCCCACCACCCCACCGCCCTCACCCAGGCCACCGCCGTCGCCACCATCCTGCTCCGCACCTGAGGCACCCCGGCCGCTGAGGCCTGGCCGCCTCCCTGCGCCGGAAGTCGGCCTGGCCGACTTCCGGGGCCCCACCCCCCCCCCCCCCGGGGGGGGGCGCCCCGGGGTGAGAAAAACAAAAGAAGCAGCCGCACAGATGAGGTGGTTATAA
>NZ_JBHWIV010000059.1:0-56674 GCF_042731675.1 Kitasatospora sp. NPDC059827
GGCGGGGCGGCGTTGGGGTGCGTGCATCGCAAGGCGGAGGAGGGAGCCCAATGCAGCGCATTGGCGACCGACGACAACGCGGCGAGGTGCGTGCCTCGGCGTCGCCCCGCAGATGGGAGTTCGAAGGCGGGCCCTAGGATCGGGTGCCATGGCACGGATCGTCATCATCGGCGCAGGTATGAGCGGGCTCGCGGCGGCCTCCAGGCTGGCGACCATCGGTCACCGGGTGACGGTGTGCGAGGCGGGCGGCGGCTACGGCGGCATGGTCGGCCGGTACGAGCGCGACGGCTTCGCCTTCGACACCGGGCCCGGCCTGCTGCCGCTGCCGGCCGTCTACCGCGACCTCGCGCTCAAGACCGGCAAGGAGCCGCTGGAGCAGCTGGTCGAGCTGGCGCCGGTGGAGCCGGAGAGCCGGCACGTGTTCCCCGACGGCACCGTCGTCACCCTGCCCAACGCCTCCCGCGGCGGCGTCGGCCAGGCCCTGGACAGCGCCTTCGGCGCGGGCTCCGGCGCCCGCTGGAGCGCGGTGATGAACCACGGCCGGACGGTCTGGGAGGTGACCCGCCGCCCGCTGCTGGAGGAGCCGCTGCCGGCCGAGCGCGGCATCCTGGCCCCGGCCGACCGGGCCCTGCTCGGCACGGACCCCTACCCCACCCCGCCGCGCACCGGTCTGGCCCGGCTGCGCCGCCCCCGGCCGTGGTCCCTGGAGCAGGTGGCCCGGCACGAACTCGACGGCCACCCGGGCCTGACCGCCCTGCTGTTCGAGCCGGCCGTCCGGTACGGCTTCACCCCGGCCGAGGCGCCGGCCGGGGCCACCGTGCTGCCGTACATGGAGCAGTCCTTCGGCGTCTGGTACGTCCGGGGCGGCCTGCGGGCGCTGGCCGACGCGGTGTTCCGCCGCTGCGAGCTGCGCGGGGTGGAGTTCCGCTTCGACACCCCGGTCACCCGGGTGGTCGTCGAGGACGGCCGGGCGGCCGGGGTCGAGACGGCGGACGGCCGGATCGACGCGGACCTGGTGATCTCGGCCATGGACACCAACGCCTTCTTCCGGCACGGCCTCGCCGAGTGGCCGGGGCTGCCCGTCGACCACTGGGAACCGCAGGAGGTGCCCGGCCGTTTCAGCGTGCTGCTGGCCCTGCGCGGGGCGCGTCCGGAGGGCACCGCGCACCGCACGGTGGTGCACGCGGCCGACCCGTCCGCCGAGGCGAACGCGCTGACCCTCTCGGTGCCGCCCTGCGAGCGCCCCACCGTCCAGGTGCTGCGCCCGGACGACCCGGAGCTGCGCCCCGACGACGCCCACGAGTCCGTGGTGCTGACCGCGACGGTCCCGGCCCTGGACGGGTTCGACTGGACCGCCCCCGGGGTCGCCGACCGCTACGCCGACCAGCTGCTCGCCCACGTCGACGCGGCCGGTCTGGGCCTGCGCGAGCGGGTGCTGTGGCGGGTCGTGCGCACCCCGGAGGACACCCGCCGGGAGACCGGCACCCTGGCCGGCGCGGTCGCCCGTCCGGTCCTGGCCGGTTCCTCGGGCTCCTGGTTCAAGGCCGCCAACGAGTCCCCCGTCCCCGGCCTCTACCTGATCGGCGGCAACGCCCACCCCGGTGGCGGGCTGGCCCGGGTCGGCATGTCGGCCTGCATCACCGCCGGGCTGATCGGCCCGGCCTGATCAGGGCCGACCGGCCCGGGCCCGGTCAGCCCTGGTGCCAGGTGTTCTGCTGCTGCTGGTAGCCGTAGTTCTGGTCGTAGCCCGGCTGCTGCGGGACGCCCTGAGCGTGCTGGCCGTGCTGGTCGAGCTGGTCGGGCTGGGGCTGCCACTGCTGCTGCTCGTGCGGCTGGTGCTGTTGCTGCTGCTGGGCGTTCGGGTCCCAGGCCTGCTGGTGCTGCTGCTGGTAGCCCGCGTACGGGTCCTGGGCCTGCTGGTAGCCGCCGTACGGGTCCTGCTGCTGTTGCTGGTAGCCGCCGTAGGACTGCTGCTGGTCGTAGGCGTAGGCGGGCTGCTGCTGGGGCTGCTGCCACTGCTGCTGCTCGTAGCCGGGCTGGTAGGCCGGGGCGTACGGGTCCTGCGGCTGCTGCTGGGCCTGCGGCTGCTCGTAGTAGGAGGGGGCGTAGACGCCGTCCTGGGCCAGTTCCCGCATCTCGAAGGCGGCGGTCTGCTCGACCTCCGGGACGTCCTCGGCGACCGGGGCGGCGGCCGGGGCGGTGTCCGGGGCCGGAGTCTCCTCGACCGCGCTGACCTCGCCGACCCGCTTCTCCTCGGCCGCCGCGGCCGCGACCGCCGCGCCGCCGGTCAGGGCGCCCAGCAGGGGCACCTTGGCGAGCGGGCCGGGCAGGCTGCCGTCGGCGTTGCGCAGGGACCAGCCGGCCTGGTAGCCCTTCTTGACCGAGAGGGTGACGAAGGTCTGGCCGACCGCGAACAGGGCCGCTCCGGCACCGATCACCACGACCGAGTCGAGGCCCATCCCGACGGCCACCCCGAGGAAGCCGGCCAGGGCGAGGGCCCGCCAGTGCACCGGCGCCCGGTTCTGCAGCAGCACCTCGGCGACCAGCCAGAGCGCCACCACCGCCAACGCGACGTACAGCAGCAGGTATCCGATGCCCATCCGCGCGCTACCTCCAGTCGCGTGCCCGCGCTAGCCGCGCGTGTGCGGCGACTGTACCGGTTCAACGGCCGGGGTACCGCATCGCGTTCCCGCCGTCGGCGGCACCGGCCGCACACGACCGGGCCCGCCACCGGACGACGGTGACGGGCCCGTGAACAGCGGTGATCAGCGCTGGTGCAGCCCCAGGTTCTGGTAGATCTCCAGCGTCGCCGTCGAGTGGTTGAGCGTGATGAAGTGCAGGCCGGGCGCGCCCTCGGCGAGCAGCCGCTCGGCCATCGTGGTGGCGTGCTCGATGCCGATCGCGCGCAGCGCCACCGGGTCGTCGATGACGGCCCGCAGCCGGGCCTCCAGCTCCGCCGGGAAGGCCGAGCCGCTGAGCTGCGGGAAGCGCTCCAGCTGCTTGGCGTTGGTCACCGGCATGATCTCCGGGATGATCGGGGTCGGGCAGCCCGCGGCGGCGACCCGGTCGCGGTAGCGCAGGTAGTCGTCGACCTCGAAGAACATCTGGGTGATCGCGTAGTCCGCGCCGGAGCGGACCTTGGCGACGAAGTGCCGGATGTCCTCGTCCCAGTCGGCCGAGCGCGGGTGCATGTTCGGCGATGCCGCGACGCCGACGCAGAAGTCGCCGATGCCCTTGATCAGCTCCACCAGCTCGTAGGCGTAGGTGACGCCGTCCGGGTGACGGACCCACTCGCCCATCGGGTCGCCGGGCGGGTCGCCCCGGACCGCGAGGACGTTCCGCACTCCCTGGTCGGCGTACTGGCCGATGATGTTGCGCAGTTCGGCGACCGAGTGGTCCACCGCGGTCAGGTGGGCGACCGGGGTGAGCGTGGTCTCGGTGGCGATCCGGCCGACCATGTTGACGGTGCGCTCGCGCGAGGAGCCGCCGGCGCCGTACGTCATGCAGACGAAGTTGGGGTCCAGCGGTTCGAGTCGACGGATGGCGTCCCAGAGCTTCTGTTCGCCGACCTCCGTGCGCGGCGGCATGAACTCGAAGGAGAAGGAGCGCTTTCCGGCCGCCAGGAGCTCGCGGACCGTCTGTGCGCGGTCCGGTCTCGTGGAAGCGATGCCGAGTGCCATGCTGGCAGGTTATCCGTCCCCCGAAGGGGCCGGACAACTCGATCCCACGATTCGGGACAAGTAGTGGACGTGCCTCCGCTTCCGCACCGGCCGTCCCGCGCGCGCCCGGCGGCCCCGCTCGCACATCCGTTCCCGGCCGCCCCGCTACGCTTGCTGCACCCCAGCGAACCAGCGGAGCATCATCGTGACCTCGTCCAGCACCCGGCCGGCCAACCCCATGGACGTGGAGGACGTCCGCACCCGCGTCAACACGGCCCTCGCCGCGTTCATGGACGGCCAGTCGGCGCTGCTCGGCACGATCTCTCCGCAGCTGGTGCCCGCCGCCGAGGCCCTGCGCGACTTCCTGCTGGACGGCGGCAAGCGACTGCGCCCGGGCTTCTGCTACTGGGGCTGGCGCGCCGCCGGCGGCCCCGCCGACGGCGAGGGGATCGCCAACGCGGCCGCCGCGCTGGAGCTGCTCCAGGCCAGCGCCCTGGTGCACGACGACCTGATGGACCGCAGCGACACCCGCCGCGGCCTGCCCTCGGTGCACCGCCGCTTCGAGGCGCTGCACCGGGACAGCGGCTGGCGCGGCGACCGCGAGCAGTACGGCGCCTCGGCCGCGGTGCTGCTCGGCGACCTGCTGCTGATCTGGTGCGACGAGCTGTTCCTGCGTTCCGGTCTGGACCCGGCCGCCGTGCTGGCCGCCAAGCCGCGGTTCGACCTGATGCGCACCGAGGTCATGCTCGGCCAGTACCTGGACGTGCTGGAGCCGGTGGCCGGCGACTCCGCCGACGAGGGCGCGCCCGAGCGGGCGCGGACCGTACTGCACTACAAGTCGGCGAAGTACACCATCGAGCGGCCGCTCCAGGTCGGCGCCCTGCTGGCCGGGGCCGGGCCGGAGCTGGTCGAGGCGCTCGGCGCGTTCGGGCTGCCGCTGGGCGAGGCCTTCCAGCTGCGGGACGACCTGCTCGGCGTCTTCGGCGACCCGGCCGTCACCGGCAAGCCCGCCGGGGACGACCTGCGCGAGGGCAAGCGCACCCTGCTGGTCGCGCACGCGATGCGGGGCCTGCCGCAGGCCGACGCCCGGCACCTGGACGCCCGGCTCGGCGCACCGGACCTGGCCGCCGAGGAGGTCGCCGGGCTGCGCGAGCTGGTCGCCCGCAGCGGGGCGCCGGAGCTGGTGGAGGCCCGGATCGAGGAGCTGATGCGGGAGTCGCTGGCCGCGCTGGCGGCGGCGCCGCTCGCCGACGAGCGGGCCCGCACGGTGCTGCTGGCCCTGGCCGAGGCCGCCACCGTCCGCAAGTACTGAGCGACGGCGGCGGCCCCGGGTGGCATTACGCCGCGCGCACCCGGCGGGCGAGCTCGGCGGCGGCGGCCCGCGGGTCCTCGGCCGCCGTGACGGCCCGGACCACGACGATCCGGCGGGCACCGGCGGCCAGCACCTCGTCCAGGTTGCCGAGGTCGATCCCGCCGATCGCGAACCACGGCCGGTCGGTGGCCTGCTTCGCCGCGTACGAGACCAGGCCGAGGCCCGGCGCGTGCCGGCCCGGCTTGGTCGGGGTCGGCCAGACCGGGCCGGTGCAGAAGTAGTCCACACCGGCCTCGGCGACCGCCGCGTCCACCTCGGACTCGGCGTGGCAGGAGCGGCCGATCAGCACGTCCTCGCCGAGGATCGCCCGGGCGGCCGGCACCGGCAGGTCGTCCTGGCCGAGGTGCAGCACGTCCGGCCGGGCCGCGTGGGCGACGTCGGCGCGGTCGTTGACGGCCAACAGCTTGCCGTGCCGGCGGCAGGCGTCGGCGAAGACCTCCAGCGCCGCCAGCTCCTGCTTGGCCTCCAGGCCCTTGTCACGGAGCTGGACGATGTCCACCCCGCCGGCCAGCGCCGCGTCCAGGAACTCGGCCAGGTCGCCCTGCTCGCGCCGGGCGTCGGTGCACAGGTAGAGCCGGACGTCGGCCAGGCGGGCCCGCAGCGTGTCCGCCGCCATCAGATCAGCATCGCCTGGGCGCGGCGCTTGACCTCGGTGCCGCGGTTCTCCCGAAGCGCCTGGATCGGGCTGCCGGGCAGCGACGGGTCCTCGGTGAAGAGCCACTCCAGGATCTCCACGTCGTTGTACCCGCAGTCCCGCAGGACGGTCAGGGTGCCGGACAGGTGCTTGACCAGCCCCTGGCCGTCGATGAACGCCGCCGGGACCTGCAGCGACTTGTTCGGCCCGCGCCGGACGGCGATCAGGCCACCGTTCTTGACCAGGTCACGCACTTCGGTGACCCGGACCCCCCACTGCTCCGAGATGTCGGGCAGGTACACCCACTCGGTGACCAGGGCTTCAATCTTGCTTTCGATCTCACTCACGCCACCAGACTGCCACCTCCGCGGCCCGCCGCGCACCAAGTGCTACCCCGCGACGGCTCCCTTGAGCGCCACCGAGGGGTCCGCGGCGAGCACCCGGTCGAGCACCGCACCGCGTTCGATCAGCTTCCGGCCCTGGGTGAGGTCGCGCGGCCGGTCCACGGCCAGCAGCGCGCTCGGCACCCCGTCGCGCAGCCAGAGCACCGACCACGCGGACTCCTGCGGGCTGCCGCGCCACAGCAGTTCGTCGCCCTCGGCGTGCCGGCCGGCGTACTGGACCATCCGCCCGAACTGCTCGGACCAGAAGTACGGCACCGGGTCGTACGGCGCGTCCGCCCCGAGCACGGCGGCGGCCGCGGCGGAGCCGGACTGCAGCGCGTGGTCCCAGTGCTGGACGGCCAGCCGGGCGCCGGAGCGGGCCGACGGGTAGCTGACGCAGTCCCCGGCCGCGAACACCCCGGGCAGGCCGGTGCGCAGCCGCCCGTCCACCACGACCGCGCCGGAGGCGTCCAGCTCGACGCCCGAGCCGGCCAGCCAGCCGGTCGCGGGCCGGGCGCCGATGCCGACCACCACCTCGTCGGCGGGCAGGTGGGAGCCGTCGGCCAGCAGCACCGCCCCCGGCTCGACGGCGGCCACCCCGACCCCGCAGCGCAGGTCGACCCCGGCCTCGGCGTACCAGGCGGCCATCGCCGAGCCGACCCCGGTCGGCAGCGCGCCCGGCACCGGCGCCGGGCCGGCCTCGACCACGGTGACCTCGCAGCCGGCCTGCCGTGCGGCGGTGGACACCTCGGCGCCGATCCAGCCCGCGCCGACCAGCACCAGGCGCAGGCCGGGGCGCAGCAGCGCGCGCAGCGCCAGGGCGTCGTCCAGGGTGTGCAGCAGATGGGCGCGCTCGGCCCCGGGCAGGGCGCGCGGGGTGGCGCCGGTGGCGATCACCAGCGCGTCGTACGGGAGGTCCCCGCCGTCGGTGTGCAGCAGGCCCGGGGCGAGACCGGTGGCCCGGCGGCCGGTGAGCAGCTCGATGCCGAGCCGCCCGTAGTCGATGTCCAGGGTGGTGGCGTCGGCCTTGCCGAGCAGCACGTCCTTGGAGAGCGGCGGCCGGTCGTACGGCGCGTGCCGCTCCTCGCCGACCAGGACGACCCGCCCCCGCCAGCCGCCCTGCCGCAGCTGCAGGGCGCACTGCGCCCCGGCCAGCCCGGCTCCGACGACGACGACCACCCGATCCGTTCCGCTCAGCTCTGCCACGCCCGTCACTGTACCCAGCGCCGCTGAACCGGCTCCGAGCCGCTCACCCGCGGAGCCGGGCGGGCGGCCCCGTCTCACCCCTCACACAGCCCTTCGGGCGGGCCGACCCCCGGAGTTAAGGTGGACGCACCACACGGGAGCCCGGCGGACCGGGCTGAGAGGCGGGCTGGCACGGCCTGCGACCGTCCGAACCTGATCCGGGTCATACCGGCGAAGGGAGAAGAGCAGCTTTGTCACGCATGCCATCGGGCAACCGCGCCGACGTGCTGGTGATCGGCGGGGGCGTCATCGGCCTCGCGGTCGCCTGGCGCGCCGCGCAACGCGGGCTGCGGAACGTGATCGTGGTCGACCCCGGCCACGGCCGGGGGGCGGCCGGGGTCGCCGCCGGGATGCTCGCCCCGGTCACCGAGCTGCAGTACGGCGAGGAGCCGCTGCTGCACCTGGGGACGGCCTCCAACCGGCGGTACGAGTCCTTCGCCGCCGAGCTCACCGAGGCCAGCGGCGGCCTGGACACCGGCTACCGCCGGTGCGGCACCATCGCCGTCGCGCTGGACTCCGACGACCGCGCGGAACTGCGCGAACTGCACGCCTTCCACCTGCGGCTGGGCCTGGACTCCAGCTGGCTGACCGGCCGGGAGGCCCGCCGGCTGGAGCCGATGCTCGCCCCCGGCGTGCGCGGCGGCCTGCACGTCGCGGACGACCACCAGGTGGATCCGCGCCGGCTGCTCACCGCCCTGGTCGCCGCCTGCGAGCGGGCCGGCGTCCGGCTACACCGGGCCGAGGCCGTCGAGCTGCTGGTGGACGGCGGCCGCGCGGTCGGCGCCCGGCTGGACGACGGGGAGTCCCTGGCCGCCGAGCAGGTGGTCCTCGCCGCCGGCCCGCACAGCCACCGACTGCCCGGCCTGCCCGAGGGCGTACTGCCCGCGGTGCGCCCGGTGAAGGGGCAGATCGTCCGGCTGCACATCCCGGAGGCCTACCGGCCGTTCCTCTCCCGCAACGTCCGCGCGGTGGTGCGCGGGCAGCACCTGTACCTCGTCCCCCGGGAGAACGGCGAGCTGGTGATCGGCGCGACCACCGAGGAACAGGGCTACGACACCACCGTCACCGCCGGCGGGGTGTACGAACTCCTGCGCGACGCCCACGAGTTGGTACCGGGTATCACCGAACTCCCGCTGCGCGAGACCTCCGCCGGGCTGCGCCCCGGCTCGCCGGACAACGCCCCGCTGCTGGGCCCGACCGCACTGCCCGGACTGGTCGCCGCCACCGGCCACTACCGCAACGGCGTGCTGCTCACCCCGGTCACCGCCGACCTGCTCGCCGACTACCTGGCGACCGGCGAAGTCCCCGACCTGGCACGGCCGTTCACGCCGACCCGGTTCTCCCCCGAAACCCCCGTCGCGAAGGCCTGCGCATGACCGAGACCGCCCCGAACGAGACCGCCCCGAACGAGATCGCCCTGACCGTCAACGGCGAGCCCCGCCGGGTGCCCGCCGCCACCACCCTCGCCGCACTGGTGGCCACCGTCAGCGCCGCCAACACCGGCGTCGCCGCCGCCCTCAACGAGGCCGTGGTGCCGCGCGGTTCGTGGCCCGGGACGACGCTGGACAGCGGCGACCGGATCGAGATCCTGACCGCCGTCCAGGGAGGCTGAACCATGGCCGACGACCTGCTGACCATCGCCGGGACGACCTTCTCCTCCCGGCTCATCATGGGCACCGGCGGCGCGCCGAGCCTGGAGGTCCTGGAGCGCGCCCTGCTCGTCTCCGGCACCGAACTGACCACCGTGGCCATGCGCCGGGTGAACGCCAGCACCCAGGGCTCCGTCCTGGACGTGCTGACCCGCAACGGCATCCGGGTGCTGCCCAACACGGCCGGCTGCTTCACCGCCGGCGAGGCCGTGCTGACCGCCCGGCTGGCCCGCGAGGCACTCGGCACGGACTGGGTGAAGCTGGAGGTGATCGCCGACGAGCGGACCCTGCTGCCGGACCCGATCGAGACCCTGGAGGCCGCCGAGACGCTGGTCGACGACGGCTTCACGGTGCTCCCGTACACCAACGACGACCCGGTGCTGGCCCGCAAGTTGGAGGACGTCGGCTGTGCGGCGATCATGCCGCTGGGCTCGCCGATCGGCTCCGGGCTGGGCATCCGCAACCCGCACAACTTCCAGCTGATCGTGGAGAGTGCGGGCGTCCCGGTGATCCTGGACGCGGGCGCCGGGACCGCCTCCGACGTCGCGCTGGCGATGGAGCTGGGCTGCGCCGCGGTGATGCTCGCCTCCGCGGTGACCCGGGCCCAGGACCCGGTGCTGATGGCCGAGGCGATGCGGCACGCCGCCGAGGCGGGCCGGCTCGCCCACCGGGCCGGCCGCATCCCGCGCCGCTTCCACGCCGAGGCCTCCTCGGCGATGGCCGGCCGCGCCGACCTGGACACCCGCGAGCGGCCCGCGTTCTGAACCCGTCGCGGATGTCACAAGCCGGTCCCGGAGGCGGTGTCCGCCGGGACCGGCCCTCGCCCGCCGCACTAGACTCCCCCGGGTGGACATGGCACTGCACGACCCCCTGATCGGTACCGTGCTCGACAACCGGTACCGGGTCGAGCAGCGCATCGCGACCGGCGGGATGTCGACCGTGTACCGGGCCACCGACACCCGGCTGGACCGGGTGGTCGCCCTCAAGGTGATGCACCCCCAGCTCGCCGGGGACGAGGGCTTCACCGCCCGCTTCATCCGCGAGGCCAAGGCGGTCGCCAAGCTCACCCACCCCAACGTGGTCAACGTCTTCGACCAGGGCGCGGACGGCGGAAACGTTTTCCTCGCCATGGAGTACGTGCCCGGCCGCACCCTGCGCGACCTGCTGCGCGACCGCGGCGCGCTGTCCGTCCGGGCCGCGCTGGACGTGCTGGAGCCGGTGCTCGCCGCCCTCGGCGCCGCCCACCGGGCCGGGCTGGTCCACCGGGACGTCAAGCCGGAGAACGTGCTGATCACCGAGAGCGGCCTGGTCAAGGTCGCCGACTTCGGCCTGGTCCGGGTGCTCGGCAGCGCCGACGGCGCGCCCACCTCGACCAGCACCGCCACCGGCGGCACCGTCATGGGCACCGTCTCCTACCTGGCCCCCGAGCAGATCCTCCCGGACGCCCCCACCGACCAGCGGGTCGACGTCTACGCGGCCGGCATCCTGCTGTACGAGATGCTCACCGGCCGCCGCCCGCACACCGGCGACAACCCCGTCCAGGTCATGTACAAGCACCTGCACGAGGACGTCCCCGCCCCCTCGCTGACCGCCCCCGCCGTCGCCCCGGCGCTGGACGCCATAGTGGCCGGGGCCTGCGCCCGGGCCGCCGACGCCCGCCCGTACGACGCGGTGGAGCTGCTCGCCGCCCTCCAGCGGGTCCGCCGCACGCTCACCCCGGAGGAGCTGGACGCCGAGCCGCCGGCCTCCACCCACCCCAGCCCGCGCTACCCGACCAGCGAGCCGACCTCGGTGATCCAGCCGCTCCCCGGGCCCGCCGACGCCCCGCCGGCGGAGCGCACCAGCGTGCTGGAGGTGCCGGCCGAGCTGATGGACCAGCTGCTGGTCGAGCCCCGCCCGTACGACGAGCCGGCCCCGGTCAGGACCCGTCGGCCCGGCCGACCGCGCCGGCTCCCGCGCAAGCCGCTGCTCTGGGCGGCCGCGCTGACCGCCCTGGTGCTGGCGGTCGGCGGGGTCACCTACGGGATCTCCGAGGGGCTGTACGGCTCGGTGCCGAGCGTGCTCGGCAAGGACCGCTCGCAGGCGCAGCGGGTCCTGGACGGCGAGGGCATGCACGGCCGTTTCGTCGAGGTGTTCAGCGAGTCCGTCCCGGTCGGGCAGGTGATCTCCACCGATCCCGGGGTGGGCGCGCGCACCCGCAAGAGCGACCCGGTGACGGTCACCCTCTCCAAGGGCCCCAAGCGGATCGCCGTGCCGGACGTCACCGGCAGGAGCGCGGACGACGCGGCCGCCGCCCTGGCCGGCGCCCAGCTGACCAGGGGCGGGGTGACCCAGACCTACAACGACACCGTGCCGGAGGGCTCGGTGATCAGCAGCACGCCGGCCGCCGGGCAGCAGCTGCCGGAGAACGCCGCGGTCTCGCTGGTGGTCAGCAAGGGCATGGTGCCGGTCCCGGACGTCAGCGGGATGGGCCGGGACGACGCCCAGAGGGCGCTGCAGGCGGCGGGCTTCACCATGAAGGCCTCGACCGACTGGACGCTCGGCATGGGCAAGGTGGGCAGCCAGTCCCCGACGGCCGGGGAGCGGCGCCCGCAGAAGTCCGTGGTGACGGTCAACTTCTCGCTGTTCTAGCGGGGTTCACCGCTCAGCGGAGCGGCCCGTCGCCCGGCTCCTCCTGGTAGGAGTAGCGCTGCTCGCGCCACGGGTCGGCCTGGTTGTGGTAGCCGCGCTCCTCCCAGAAGCCGCGCCGGTCGGCCCGCATGTACTCCACGGCGCGCACCCACTTGGGGCCCTTCCAGGCGTACAGCCGCGGCACCACCAGGCGCACCGGGAAGCCGTGTTCGGCGGTCAGCGCCTCGCCGTTGCGGTGGGTGGCGAGCAGGGTGTGCGGGTCGGCGAAGTCGGCCAGCCGCAGGTTGGCGCTGTAGCCGTACTCGGCCCAGACCATGACGTGGGTGACGCCGGGCGCGGGGGGCACCAGGTCGAGCAGGAGGGCCGCGGGCACGCCCGTCCACTCGTTGCCGAGCATCGAGAACTTGGTGACGCAGTGCAGGTCGGCGACCACGGTGGTGCGGGGCAGGGCGGTGAAGGCGGCGAAGTCCCAGCTGTGCTTCTCCGCCGAGGCGGTGGCCCCGAACACCTGGAGGTCCCAGGTCAGCGGCTTGAAGCGGGGCACCGGCCCGTAGTGCAGGGCGGGCCAGCCGCGCTGCGCGCGCTGCCCCGGGGGGAGGGTCGGGTCAGACGGCGGAAGCGGTTCTCGTTCGGACTGACCCATGTCTCCATGGTGACAGACGGCGGACGAGCCCCGGCGCGCGCCCCTTGGCCCAGGCGCACGCCCCGCCCGTACGGGCCAATGGTCGATCGTGCGCCCCCCACTTATCACCCAAATCGGATATTCCGACACATGTCCTAGTGAGTGTGAACTTACTGGAATTTCCTCCCGATACGGTGCCAGGATGCGCAGCGCAGGACTCACCGCAGGACGTAGCGCAGGGAGGCAGCACCATGCAGGGCGACCCGGAGGTCATCGAGTTCCTCAATGAGCAACTCACGGCCGAGCTCACCGCGATCAACCAGTACTTCCTGCACGCCAAGATGCAGGAGAACTTCGGCTGGACGAAGCTCGCCAAGTACACCCGGCACGAGTCGTTCGACGAGATGAAGCACGCCGAGACGCTCACCGACCGGATCCTGTTCCTGGAGGGGCTGCCCAACTACCAGCGGCTGTTCCACGTCCGGATCGGCCAGACGGTCAAGGAGATGTTCGAGGCGGACCGCCAGGTCGAGGTCGAGGCGATCGACCGGCTCAAGCGCGGGATCGTCGTGATGCGGGCCAAGAACGACGTCACCTCGGCGAACATCTTCGAGTCCATCCTGGCCGACGAGGAGCACCACATCGACTACCTGGACACCCAGCTGGAGCTCCTGGAGAAGCTCGGCGAGGCGCTCTACCTCGCCCAGCTGATCGAGCAGCCGGAGTCCTGAGCCCGACGCCCCGGGCTCGGGCGCGGCCGGCTCAGGCGACCCGCAGCGGGAGCACCGGGGCGACCGGCGCCATCGGCGCCGGCTTCGCGGCGGCCGGCGCGGGCACGTCCTGGGCCTCGGGGTCGGCGAGGCCGAGCTTCGCGGCCAGCCGGGCGGTCGGGCAGGGCCGGGCGCCGTGCTCGCCGAGCAGGGCCTGGATCCGGCGCACGCAGGACCCGCAGTCCGTGCCCGCCTTGCAGCCCTTGGCTATCTGGCGCGGGGTGTTGGCACCGCCGTCGATCGCCTTCTTCACCTGGTCCTCGGTGACCGCATGGCACATGCACACGTACATCGCGGTCTCTCCCGGGGTGAAGCGCCGGTGGGGCACGGAGTGGATCTTGACTAAGGCTTGCCTTAGTTCACTAAGCCTCACCTTACCCGGCGATCCGGGTACGAAAAAGCCCCTCCGGGCTCGGGAATCCCGAATCCGGAGGGGCCTTCGTCACATCCGCGGGCACATCGGCCCTGGTCAGGCCTACTGGCCGCGGTACATCTCCGCCACCAGGAACGCCAGGTCCAGCGACTGGCTGCGGTTGAGCCGCGGGTCGCAGGCCGTCTCGTACCGCTGGTGCAGGTCGTCCACCAGCACCTCGTCGCCGCCGCCGACGCACTCGGTGACGTCGTCGCCGGTCAGCTCCACGTGGATGCCGCCCGGGTGGGTGCCCAGTGCGCGGTGCACCTCGAAGAAGCCCTTGACCTCGTCCAGGACGTCGTCGAAGCGGCGGGTCTTGTGGCCGCTGGAGGCCTCGAAGGTGTTGCCGTGCATCGGGTCGCAGATCCACACCGGCTTGGCGCCGGAGGCGGTGACCTTCTCCACCAGGGTGGGCAGGTGGTCGCGGACCTTGCCCGCACCCATCCGGGTGATGAAGGTCAGCCGGCCGGGCTCGCGCTCCGGGTCCAGCTTCTCGATCAGGGTGAGCGCCTCGTCCACCGAGGTGGTCGGGCCGAGCTTGACCCCGATCGGGTTGCGGATCTTGGAGGCGAACTCGATGTGCGCGTGGTCCAGCTGCCGAGTGCGCTCGCCGATCCACACCATGTGGCCGGAGACGTCGTACAGCTCGCCGGTGCGCGAGTCCACGCGGGTCAGCGCGGTCTCGTAGTCGAGCACCAGCGCCTCGTGCGAGGAGAAGAACTCGACGGTCTTGAACTCCTCCGGGGCCACCCCGCAGGCGTTCATGAACGCCAGGGCGTTGTCGATCTCCCGGGCGAGCTGCTCGTAGCGCTGGCCGGCCGGCGAGTTGCGCACGAAGTCCTGGTTCCAGGCGTGCACCTGGCGCAGGTCGGCGTAGCCACCGGTGGTGAAGGCGCGCACCAGGTTCAGCGTCGCGGCGGACGCGTTGTACATCCGCTTGAGCCGCTCCGGGTCCGGGATCCGGGACTCGGGGGTGAACTCGAAGCCGTTCACCGAGTCGCCGCGGTAGACCGGCAGGGTCACGCCGTCGCGGGTCTCGGTCGACTTCGAGCGCGGCTTGGAGTACTGGCCGGCGATCCGGCCGACCTTCACGACCGGCACCGAGGCCGCGTACGTCAGCACGGCGGCCATCTGGAGCAGCGTCTTCAGCTTGTTGCGGATGTGCTCCGCCGACACGCCGTCGAAGGCCTCGGCGCAGTCTCCGCCCTGGAGGAGGAAGGCCTCCCCGCGTGCCACGGCGCCGAGCCGGGCGCGCAGCTGGTCGCACTCGCCGGCGAAGACGAGCGGCGGATAGGAGGCGAGCTCAGCAAGGGTCTTGCGCAGAGCCTCTTGGTCCGGCCATTCAGGCTGCTGCGCCGCGGGCAGGGACTGCCAGGAGTGGCCAGTCCTCGTTGTCTCAGTCGTAGCGGTCACACGGCAAGGCTACGGGGTGCCGCGAGCGTTCCGTGACCATTGCCCGATGGGTGAGACACGTCCCGGACATCTCACGTGAGCGGACTCACCCGCACGGCCCCGTCCGCTACGCTCGACCCCATGCACGCGCCCCGCAACCACTCCTGGTGGTGGGCCTCCCCCCTGGGTGGCCCACCGATCGCGCGTTCCTAGACGAACACGACGGCCGCCCCTCGGGGCGGCCGTCGTGCTTTTCGAGCAGACGGCCCTCCGGGAGCGGAATCCGCACCGCCCTCGCCCTCCACCCCGGAAGGAAGCCGTACTCGTGACCACCCCCGCCGAGCTGCTCGCCCGCCTCACCGCCCCCGGCGCCCCCGCCTTCGCCCTGCTGCACCGCCGCACCCCCCGGCACGCCCCGGACACCGTCGAGGTGCTGCTGGGCACCGTCGACGACTACCGGCGCCTGGCCGACCTGCCGGTCCGGACCGGCGTCCCCGCCGCCGGACCGGTCCACGACCTGCTCGCCCTGGTCCCGTACCGGCAGATCCGCGAACGCGGCTTCGAGGCCCACGACGACGGCACCCCGTTGCAGGCCCTCGCGGTCACCGAGCAGTACGCCCTGCCGCTGGCCGCCTTCACCGCCGCCCTGCCGCAGGAGCCGGTCCGCCTGACCGGCGGCGCCTTCGACGTGGACGACGAGGCGTACGCGGCGATCGTCCGCCGGGTGATCGACGACGAGATCGGCAACGGCGAGGGCGCCAACTTCGTCATCCGCCGCGACTTCCACGCCACCCTGGAGGACTTCGGGCCGGCCCTCGCCCTCGCGCTGTTCCGCCGGCTGCTGGAGCAGGAGCGCGGCGCGTACTGGACCTTCCTGGTGCACACCGGGGACCGGGTCCTGGTCGGCGCCTCCCCCGAGGTGCACGTCCGGCAGAGCGGCGGCACCGTCGTGATGAACCCGATCTCCGGCACCTACCGCTACCCGGCCGGCGGCTCCGACCCCGACTCGCTGCTGCGGTTCCTCCACGACCCCAAGGAGCTGGAGGAGCTCACCATGGTGGTCGACGAGGAACTCAAGATGATGTGCACGGTCGGCGACCTCGGCGGCCAGGTGCTCGGCCCCCGGCTCAAGGAGATGTCCCACCTCGCCCACACCGAGTACGAGCTGCGCGGCCGCACCTCGATGGACGTCCGCGAGGTGCTGCGCGAGACGATGTTCGCCGCCACCGTCACCGGCAGCCCGGTGCAGAACGCCACCCGGGTGATCCGGCGCTACGAGCCCACCGGGCGCGGCTACTACTCCGGCGCGCTCGCCCTGATCGGGCGCTCCGCGAGCGGCGGGCAGCTGCTCGACTCGCCGATCTGCATCCGCACCGCCGACATCGACCCGGCCACCGGGCGGCTGGTCGTCCGGGTCGGCGCGACCCTGGTGCGCCACTCCGTCCCCGAGTCCGAGGTCGCCGAGACCCACGCCAAGGCCGCCGGGGTGCTCACCGCGATCGGCGCCCGGCCCGCCCCCGCCCGGCGGCCGCACCCCGGCGGGCCCCGGCTCGCCGACGACCACCGGGTGCAGGCCGCACTGGACTCCCGCCGGGCCGGCCTCGCCCCGTTCTGGCTGCGGATGCAGGCGCCGTCCCGGGTCACCGAGGCCCTGCCGACCCTCGTCGTGGACGGCGAGGACACCTTCACCTCGATGCTCTCCCACCTGCTGACCTCGCTCGGCCACCAGGTCACCGTGGTCCGCTTCGACCGGCCGGGCCTGCGCGAACTGGTCGCGGCGCACCGCGGCCCGCTGGTGCTCGGCCCCGGCCCGGGCGACCCGGCGCTCGCCGACGACCCCAAGATGGCGGTGCTGCGCCCGGTCGTCGCGGACGCCCTGGCCGCCGTCCGCTCCGGCGCCCGGACGGCCCCGCTGCTCGCGGTCTGCCTCAGCCACCAGCTGCTCGCCGCCGAACTCGGGCTCGCCCTGGGCCGCAAGGCCGTCCCGTACCAGGGCGCCCAGGAGAGCATCGACCTGTTCGGCGACCAGCGGACGGTCGGCTTCTACAACACCTTCACGGCGCGCTGCTCGGAGGCCGACGCGGCCCGGCTCGCCGCCGAGGGCGTCGAGGTCGCCCGGGACGCCGCCACCGGCGACGTCCACGCGCTGCGCGGCCCCGGCTTCGCGGGCCTCCAGTTCCACCCGGAGTCGGTGCTCACCCGGGACGGCGTGGGCATCGTCGCCGCCCTGCTGCGGGAGGCCGCGGCCGTCCGGGGCTGAGCGGCCCAGGTCCGGTCCTCGAACTCCCCTCCGCAAGGCGGGAGTTCGAGGACCGGACCTACAGCTCCTCGTCCAGCCCCTGCTCGATCGCGTACCGGACCAGCTCCACCCGGTTGTGCAACTGCAGCTTGCCCAGGGTGTTCTGCACGTGGTTCTGCACCGTCCGGTGCGACAGCACCAGCCGGTCGGCGATCTGCCGGTACGACAGGCCCTTGGCCACCAGCCGCAGCACCTCGGTCTCCCGGGCGGTCAGCTGGGGGACGGCCGACGCCGAGGCCGAGGACGGGGCCGGCTCGGCGGCCAGCCGGCGGAACTCGCCGAGCACCAGCCCGGCCAGACCCGGCGTGAACACCGCGTCACCGACGGCCGTACGGCGCACCGCGTCCAGCAGCTCCTCCCGCCCGGCCGACTTCACCAGGTACCCGGTCGCCCCGGACTTCACCGCCTCCAGCACGTCCTGGTGCTCGCCGCTCGCCGACAGCACCAGCACCCGGACCGCCGGGTCGTGCCCGACCACCTGGCGGCACACCTCGGCGCCGGACAGGCCGGGCAGGTTGAGGTCCAGCACCACCACCTGCGGCGAGCAGGCCCGGGCGCGGCGCACCGCCTCCTCGCCGTCGCCCGCCGTGGCCACCACGTCCAGGCCGGCCTCGGCCAGGTCGCGCGAGACGGCGTCCCGCCACATCGGGTGGTCGTCCACCACCATCACCCGTACCGGCCGGTCGGTGGCCTGCGGCCCGGCGGCCGGCCGGTCGGTCATCGGCTGGTTGGTCATTGGGAGGCCTTCCTCGGAACGCGCAGTTCGACCTCGACGCCCTCCCCGGGCGCCGAGTACAGCTCGGCCGTGCCGCCGAGGTCCAGCACCCGGCCGCGGATGGACTGGGAGACGCCCAGCCGCCCGGCCCGCTCCGCCTCGCCGAGCCGGCCGGGGGCGTAGCCCGGGCCGTCGTCGCGGATGCTGACCGTGACGGCCTCCGGCTCGTCCTCCACCAGGATCCAGGCCCGGGCCGACTCCCCCGCGTGCTTGCGGACGTTGTCGACGGCCGCCCCGACCGCCGCGGCGAGCTCGCCCGCCGCCGGGCCGGGCAGCAGCACCGGGGTGCCAGGGGCGGAGAGGGTGATCCGCTCGTCGGCGTGGCCGCGCAGCAGTGCCGTCAGGTCGCGCGGCCCGGCCGGGTCGGCCGCTTCGGCCCGGTCCGCCTCCGGCAACCGCTGGGCCGGCAGCGGGCCGCCGGTCATCAGGGCCCGCAGCGCGCGCTCCTGCTCACCGGCGAGGCGGCCCAGCTCGGCGAAGTCGGTGGTGGTGCCGCCGGTACCGGCGCCGCCGCTCCCGCCCAGCTCGGCGCCCCGGCGCTGGACCAGGGCGAGCACCTGGAGCACACCGTCGTGGATGTCCCGGGAGAGCCGCTCGCGCTCCCGGGTGGCCGCCTCGACCTGCAGCGCCCGGGTGAGGGTGGCCTCGCTGGCGCGGGCCAGTTCGATCACGTACCCGATGGCGCAGCCGGCCACCAGCAGCAGCACGATGTTGTGGACGTTGTCGCCGGTCGGGCCGCCGTGGCCGAGGATGTTGGCCACCCCGATCACCGCGCCGGACGCCGCCGCCGGGCGCCAGCCGCCCTTGGCGGCGAAGCCGAGGACGGTGCCGGCCGCCCAGATGGTCGGCAGGGTGGGCGCGCCGTGGCTGATCCGGGCCGGGGCGTCGGTCATCCCGCTCATCACGATGCCGGTCACGGCCAGGGCGAGGTCGAAGCCGAGGACGTACCAGGTGCAGCGCTGCGGGTTGGCGAAGGCCCGGGTGCTGGCGAGCGTCCAGAGGATCAGCGCGCCGAAGTAGATCCAGCCCGCGACCGGGTGCAGGAAGTGCAGGTACGAGTTGAAGTACCGGAGCAGGGCGTAGCAGAGGGCCAGCACCCGGAAGTACGAGATCGCCTTCCACAGCGGGAGCTCGACGGACATGCCGCCCGCCGCCACCGCGCCGCCCACCGCGGCACCCGTTCTCGCGCCGTCCGCCATCTCCCGGTCCCTCCCCTGGACCCGACCGGGTCGGTCAGGCCGACCCGGTGCCGTTCTACTCCTGCTGGTCCTGCTGCCCGGCCTTCTCGGCCTCCGCCGCCTTCTCGGCTTCGGCGGCCTTCTCGGCCTCGGCCTTCTCCGCCTTGGCGGCGGCCCGGCGCTCGGCGTCGGCCTTCTTCTTCTCGTCGGCGATCTGCCGCTTGGCGGCGGTCGCGTAGATGTCCACGTACTCCTGGCCGGAGAGCCGCATGATCTCGTACATCACCTCGTCCGTCACCGAACGGAGGATGAAGCGGTCGTTCTCCATGCCGTGGTAGCGGGAGAAGTCCAGCGGGCGGCCGATCCGGATGCCGGGGCGGATGCCGAAGTTGGGCACCACCTGGCCGGGCGGCTGCACCTTCTCGGTGTCGATCATGGCGACCGGGATGACCGGGGCGCCGGTGGCCAGCGCGACCCGGGCCAGGCCGCCGACCTTGCCGCGGTACAGCTTGCCGTCGGGCGAGCGGGTGCCCTCGGGGTAGACGCCGAACAGCTCGCCGCGGTCCAGCACCGCAATGGCACTGCGGATCGCGGCCTCGCCGGCGCCGCGCACGCCCGAGCGGTCCACCGGCAGCTGGCCGACGCCCTTGAAGAAGGCGGCGGTCAACCGGCCCTTGAGGCCCGGGGTGTTGAAGTACTCGGCCTTCGCGATGAAGGTCACCCGGCGCTTGATCAGCGCGGGGAAGAAGAACGAGTCCGAGAAGGAAAGGTGGTTGCTCGCGATGATCGCCGCACCTTCGGTGGGGATGTTCTCCTCACCCTCGATCCACGGCCGGAAGAAGATCCGAAGCAGTGGCGCGACGATCATCTTCATCAGTCGGTAGAACAACCCGGGCCTCCTGTTATGCGGACCGGTCGATCCTAATGCCCCGCGGCCACCCGCTGTGCCCGGGCCCGCCGTAGGGGGTGTACGTCCCGGCGCGGGGCGTGGGACGATGCGGATTCCTGCAGCTCCCCTCTCAGCGTCCCCTCCCCCAGCGCCACCCGCCCGCGAAGGAGTCCGCCATGCCGCTGCTGCCCGGTGCCGAACCGTACCGCCACCGCGGCGGACCGGTCGGGGTGCTGCTGTGCCACGGGTTCACCGGGTCCCCCCAGTCGCTGCGGCCGTGGGCCGAGGAACTGGCGGCGGCCGGGTTCACCGTCTCGCTCCCGTTGCTGCCGGGGCACGGGACCCGTTGGCAGGACATGCAGGTCACCCGGTGGGAGGACTGGTACGCGACGGTCGAGCGCGAGCTGCTGACCCTCGCCGAGGAGTGCGAGCAGGTGTTCGTCTGCGCGCTGTCGATGGGCGGCGCGCTGGCGCTGCGGCTGGCCGCGCTGCACGGCACGACGGTGTCCGGGCTGGTGCTGGTCAACCCGTCGGTGCGCTCGGACAACCCCGCCGGGGTACTGCTGCCGGTGCTGCGCCACCTCGTCCCGAGCGTCCCGGGGATCGCCAACGACATCCACAAGCCCGGCGCCCGGGAGCTCGGCTACGACCGGACGCCGCTGCACGCCGCCTGGTCGCTGAGCCGGCTGTGGCAGGAGGTCCAGTGGCGGCTGCCCGAGGTGACCCAGCCGGTGCTGCTCTTCCACAGCCCGCAGGACCACGTGGTCTCGCCGGCCAACTCGGAGCTGGTGCTGGCCCGGATATCCTCGACGGACGTGACGGAACGGCTGTGCCAGCGCAGTTTCCACGTCGCGACGCTGGACCACGACGCGGCGGAAATATTCGGGGCGAGCCTGGACTTCATCCGACGGCTGGCTCCCGCGCACGCGGCGGGCGCCGACAGGGCCGAATCCGACGATCACCATGGCTGAAGGGCCGGAAGTGCACGAGAGCAGCACGGCGGGCGGCGGGGACGACAAGCCCCGCGAGGACGGCGCGCGGACGGACGGAGCGCGCACCGACGGTGTGCCGAAGGACGCCACCGCCCAGGGGGACGCCGCCGGCGGGGGGAACGCCACCGTCCACGGGGACGGCACGGTCCAGGGCGGCGGCGTCGCCGCGGGCGGCACGGAGGCCGACGGCACCGCGCCGAGGCCCGCCGGGGAGGACACCACGGCAGCGCCGGAGTCCCGCCCGCGCCGCAGCGCCCCCGAACGCAGCCAGGCCGAGCAGGACGCGATCTTCGCGGCCCTGGTCGCCCAGTTCGACGACCCGGTCGACCTCACCAACCCCAACTGGCCCGAGGTCGAGAACCTCCGGGCGCAGAACGAGCTCAAGGGCGGCTACAAGGACGGCTACAAGGACGGCGCCGGCCCCAAGGCCGGCCAGGGCGACCCGGACGAGCTCTCGGACCTCGCCCCGCAGCCGCGCCCCCGCTCCGGCCGCCCCGTCCTCCCCGCCTCGACCTCGGGCCCGCGCGACTTCGAGCTGGCCGAGGACGCCGACGAGGGCCACTTCGTCCCGCCGGAGCCCCCGCCGCTGCCGGCCGCCGACGCCACCGCCAAGTTCGCCTGGCTGGCCGTGCTCGGCGGCCCGGCGCTGCTGCTGATCGACGCGGTGGTGTGGCGGGAGATCTCCGGCTGGCCCGCCTGGGTCGGGGTCACCGCCTTCCTCGGCGGCTTCGTCACCCTGGTCGCCCGGATGAAGGACCGCGACGAGGACGAGCCGGAGGACCCGGACCACGGCGCCGTCGTCTAGCCCTGGCCCGGTCCGGTCGTCTAGGCCTGACCCGGTCGCCCGGGCCCGGTCCTCGGGACGCGCCTCAGGGCGCCGGGAACTCCAGCACGGCCAGCACCGGCAGGTGGTCGGTGGCGGCCCGCAGGTCGGCCCCGGTGACCCCGGGCAGCCCGTGCGGCACCCCGCAGCCGAGGACGGTGATCCCGGGCGTGGCGAAGACGGCGTCGATCCGCTGGTAGGGGTTCTCCGGGACGGACGTGAACTCGCCGCCCCAGGGCGCGGTCGGGTACCCGTCCCACATCCGGGAGGCCAGCAGCTGCCAGCCCGGCCCGTCCGGGTGCTCGTTGAAGTCCCCTGCCACGACGCCGTGTTCGGTGAGCGCGAGCTGGTCGAGCAGCAGCTCGAACTGCCCGTACCGCTCCTGCGGGTCCAGGCTGAGGTGGCAGCTGGTGACGGTGAAGGGCGCGCTGCCGGGCAGCCGCAGCAGTGCGGTGGCGAAGCCGCGCGCGTGCAGGCCGCGGGTCTTGGGCAGCAGCCGGTCGTGCACGCCCAGCACCTCGACGGCGCCGGGCCGGCCGAGCAGCAGCGGCCCGGCGGCGGTGCGGCCGCCCCCGGCCAGGACGACCGTCCCGGTGTCCCGGGCCAGCCGGGCGGCCTGGCCCTCCGGGCGCCAGTAGCGCGGTGACTCCTGGACGCAGACCAGGTCGGGCGCGCAGGCCCGGATCACCCGTGCCAGCGCCCGCCGGTCGTCGCGCAGCGAACGGATGTTGTAGCTGAGCAGGCGCAGTCGGCGCGGGCCGCCGGGCGGCGGTTCGACGGGTGCGGCGGTCATGGTCCTCCCCTGGTGCGGTGTCCTGGGAAGGACGGTAGTGCGACGGCGGCGGCGCGTCCGGGATTGGTCGGGGCCCGGTCGCACCGCCGCCGGCGGGTCACGACGACTGCTGGGGAACGGTCAGGTGCGGGCGAGGTCCGCCGCGCCGACGATGCCGGCCGCGGAGCCCATGGAGGCCAGCACGACCTCGGCGCGGGGGCGGTGCACCCCGCCGGTCAGGTAGTGCTCGAAGGCCTTGGCGACCGGGTCGAGCAGCAGTCGGCCGGAGTCGGAGACGCCGCCGCCGAGGACGAACACGCCCGGGTCGAACAGCGCGGCGAGGTCGGCCATGCCGCGGCCCAGCCAGTCGGCCAGCTCGGCGTAGCACTCCAGGGCGAGCGGGTCGCCCTCCTCGGCCGCCTCGGTGATGTGGATGCCGCGGATGGTCTCGGCGACGCCGTCGTTGAGGTCCAGCATCCGCTGGCCGCGCACCGGGTCGGCCGCGGCCTTCTCCCGGCCGTAGCGGCGCAGCGCGCGCCCGGAGCCGTACTGCTCCCAGCAGCCCTTGCCGCCGCAGCCGCACTGGAGGCCGTCCGGGACCATGTTGAGGTGGCCGATCTCGCCGGCCACGCCGAAGCGGCCGCGGTGCAGCCGCCCGTCGAGCACGATGCCGCCGCCGATGCCGGTGCCGACGGTGATCAGCACCATGTCCTGGTGGTCGGCGGCCGCGCCGAAGCGGAACTCGGCCCAGGCGGCGCAGTTGGCGTCGTTCTCGACCACCGCGGACAGCCCGGTGAGTTCCTCGATCCGGCCGCGCAGCGGCTCGTTCTCCCAGTCGATGTTGGGCGCGAAGATCACCGTGGAGCGGTTGCTGTCGACGAAGCCGGGGGCTCCGACGCCGACGGCGGTGACACCGGGGTGCTGCTCCTTGAGCTCGCGCACGGCCTGCGCGATGGCGTCGACGGCCCACTGGGGGTCGGCCGGGGTGGGCACCCGGGTCCGCGCCAGGATCGCACCCGCCTCGTCGACCACGCCTGCCGCGATCTTGGTCCCGCCGACATCGACGCCGATGGTCAGAGCCATGTGTCCCTCAGCTATTCACTCGTTCCCGCTGGACGGAACGGTACCGCCCAACCCTGCCCCCGTACACAGCCTCGCATACATTATCCGAAGACAATTCTGGGACAGCCCGGCCGCGATGCTTCAAAAGTCGTATCGATTTTCCTTCTTCGTGACGTACGAGAGCAGCCTGGTCACGCTGCGGAACTCACGGATTCACTGCTTGGCGGACGGCCCGTCAGCCCCGTCGGCGCCCTCGGCCCGGCCGGGTGCGTCGAGGTCGATCTTCTCCACCGGCGCCCCCTCCCCGGCCGTCCAGCGCTGCTCGTGCCCGGCCACCGCGGCGCGGTAGGCGGCCAGCAGCTCGGCGCCGGCGGCGGCCAGCCCGGAGCCGGCCGCGGCGAGGTGGGAGTAGACCTCCGGCTGCTGGGTGCGCAGGCGGTCGGCCAGCCCGGAGAGGGTGATCAGGGTGGTGGCACTGGTCTCCTGCGCCTTCTCGCCGACGGCGGTGGCGAACCGGCGCACCTCGTCCACCAGCGGGCCCAGCTCCGGCCCGAACGGGTGGGACGGCCCGCTCCCCTGCTCCGTGCCGGGCTCGGTACGGTCGTCGGTGCTGGTCATCGCGGGCGCCTCCTCAGCCGTGGCCGCACCCCGCGGCCCCGTTCGGGCCGACGCTACCCGACCGGCCGGGCCCCGAGGAAAGGCCGGAAGGCCCGTCAGCCCTGCGGCCAGAGCGAAGGGTCGGGTGCGAACCGCACCGACAGCACGCCCTCGTGCAGCCCCGCCCCGGCGACCGTGCAGCGGCGCAGCGCGGCGGGCAGCGGGAGCACCCGGCGGTGGGCGCCGAGGCCGACCACCAGGTCGTCGCCCCGGCGGACCAGGTCCAGCCCGGAGCGGTCGGCGCCGGGCAGGTCGAGGTGCCAGACCAGCAGGCCGTCCTCGGCGAGCCGGTCCTCGACCGGCCAGGGCTGCGGTTCGAGCCGCTCGGGGCCGGGGCCGTCCCCGTACAGCCGGTCGGCGACGGCCTCCAGGGTGCCCTCGGCCAGGCCGGTGACCAGCACCGGGGCGTCGGTCTCGGCGGCGAGCCGGTCCAGCTCCTCCTGGCGGCGGCGGGCCAGCTCGGCCAGCCAGGGGTCGGGCGAGGCGAGGGCGGCGGGCGGCAGCGCGCCGTGCACCACGACGGCGTCCGGCCGGTGGCCGTACAGCGCGAGCCCGGCCCGGACCCGGCCCAGCTGCTCGAACGGGTGGCCGTCGGCGGAGACGACCAGGCGCACGCTGGTGCCCGGGTCGCTGATCGCGGCGCGGGACTCGGCGAGCACCGCGGCGGCCTTGGTGCGCCCCTCGTACAGCCACTCGGCGGGCATCGGGACGCCGGCCAGCCCGGCCAGCAGCGGGCGCAGCGCGCGGGCGGCCTGCCGCTGCTCGGGGACCAGCCGCTCCAGGTAGCGGGTGAGCTGCTCGGGCAGGGCGAGGGTGGCGATCAGCTCGGCGGGCGCCGGGGCGAGCACCACCAGGACGTCCTGGTCGGCGGCGGGCAGCGCGCGCAGCAGGGCGAGCCGGGCGATGCCGGGGAGGGCGGTCAGCTCCTCGGGGTCGAGCTGTTCGGCGCCGAGCAGGTCGAGGGCGGGCTTGAGCCGGCCGGTGAGCTCGCCGACGGCGTAGCGGAAGGCGGCCTGCTCGTCGATCCGGGAGACCGTCAGGCCCGGCGCGTAGCGGAGCGGTTCCGGCTCCAGCCGGGTGCCGAGCGCGGAGTCCAGGGCGCGGTGCGGGTCGTCGGCGGCCAGCAGCCAGGTGCGGTGGCCGCGCCGGGCGGCGTGCAGGGCGGTGGCGGCGGCCACCGCGGGCGCGCCCGCGTCGCCGCTGACCAGGATGGTGCGTGTCGCCGTCATGCCGTCAGCCCCCGTTCCGCCGTGCCCGCGCCCGTCAGCCCTCGACGCGCTTCTTCAGGCCGGCCAGGGCGCGGTCGATGATGACCTTCTCGGCCTTGCGCTTGATCATGCCGAGCATCGGGATCTTGACGTCCACGGCGAGCTGGTAGGTGGCCTCGGTGCGGCCGCCGGACAGCGGGGCGAGGGTGTACGAGCCGTCCAGCGAGCGGAGCATCTGGCTGCGGACGAGGGTCCAGCCGACCTCGCGGTCGCCGTCCCAGGTGTAGGCGAGGGTGTGCTCGTCGCGGATGGCGCCGGCGTCGAGCAGCAGCCGGACCTGCGCGGCGCGGCCGTCCTCGCCGCTCTCCAGGACCTCGATCTCCTTGACCTCTCCGGTCCAGGCCGGGTAGGCGGCGAAGTCCGCGATCACGGCCATGACCGCGGCCGGGGTCGCGTCGATGATGATGCTCGACCTGGTGTGCTCCGCCATGGAAAGGCCCTCCGCCTCGTCCTTCTGCCTGCCCGGTCCGGTCGGGGCACGCTCGGCCCGATCCGCCCGGAGCAGGCTATCGCGACCGGCGATCTCCTCGGCGGCACGGGCACCGGCGGCGGCGGGCGGGGCGTCGGTGGCGGCCGGGTCGGACGCGTCGGCGGGACGGCCGCCGGGACGGCCGGCAGGGCATGCTACCGGCCGGTCACCTGTGGGCTGTCGTAGGGTGCCAGTCGAACGACCCGGTCACGGCCTGGTCCGACCCGGCCGGGTGTGACACTTCGAACACCGGGGCCGACCCCCCTGGTCGAAGCTGCCTACCGGGCAGTAACGTCCTGCCGTCCCGCAGCGTCGCGAACGAGGAGCAGTCTTGCTCGACTTCAGCCTTCCGGCCCTCTACCAGGTACCGAGCGGCGGTAACCTCTCCGACCCTGTGCACCGGAACGCCGAGGAGCACCCGGACGTCGCGGTGCTCAGCCGGAAGGTGGACGGCCACTGGCAGGAGTTGACCTCGGTCCAGTTCCTCGCCGAGGTGCACGCCGCCGCGAAGGGCCTGATCGCCACGGGCATCGAGCCCGGCGACCGGGTGGGCGTCATGTCCCGCACCCGGTACGAGTGGACGCTGCTGGACTTCGCGATCTGGACGGCCGGCGCGATCACCGTGCCGGTCTACGAGACCTCCTCGGCCGAGCAGGTCGAGTGGATCCTCGGCGACTCCGGCGCCGTCGCCCTCGTCACCGAGACCGACCAGCACGTCAAGGTGGTCGCCGAGGTCCGCGACCGGCTGCCGGAGTTGAAGCACACCTGGCAGATCGAGGGCGGCGCGCTCGCCGCGCTGGCCGAGGCCGGCCGGGGCGTCCCGGACGCGACCGTCCAGGAGCGCCGGGCGATCGCCGGCCCCGACGACATCGCCACCATCGTCTACACCTCGGGCACCACCGGCCGCCCGAAGGGCTGCCAGCTGACCCACGGCAACTTCCTCGCCGAGTGCGGCAACGTGGTCGAGCGCCTGGCCCCGCTGTTCCGCACCGGTGAGAGCTCCGTGCTGCTCTTCCTGCCGCTGGCCCACGTGCTCGCCCGGATCGCCGAGATCGCCCCGGTGATGGCCCCGATCAAGCTGGGCCACGTCTCGGACATCAGGGACGTCACCGCCGAGCTGGCGTCGTTCCGGCCGACCCTGATCCTGGGCGTGCCCAGAGTCTTCGAGAAGGTCTACAACACCGCCCGTGCCAAGGCCCAGGCCGACGGCAAGGGCAAGATCTTCGACAAGGCCGCAGAGACCGCGATCGCCTACAGCCGGGCGCTGGACGCCGGCGGCGCCGGCCTGGTGCTGCGGCTCAAGCACGCCGTCTTCGACAAGCTGGTCTACAGCAAGCTGCGGGCCGCCCTCGGCGGCCGGGCCACCCACGCGATCTCCGGCGGTGCCCCGCTCGGCGAGCGGCTCGGCCACTTCTACCGGGGCATCGGCTTCACGGTCCTGGAGGGCTACGGCCTGACCGAGACCTGCGCGGCCACCGCCTTCAACCCGTGGGACAAGCCGAAGATCGGTACGGTCGGCCAGCCGGTCCCCGGCGCCTCGGTGCGGATCGCCGAGGACGGCGAGGTCTACTTCAAGGGCCCGCACGTCTTCACCGGCTACTGGAACAACCCCCAGGCCACCGCCGACACCCTCAAGGACGGCTGGATCGCCACCGGCGACCTCGGCGCGCTGGACTCCGAGGGCTACCTGACCATCACCGGCCGCAAGAAGGAGATCATCGTCACCGCGGGCGGCAAGAACGTCGCCCCGGCCGTGATCGAGGACCGCATCCGGGCCCACGCCCTGGTCGGCGAGGTCATGGTGGTCGGCGACCGCAAGCCCTTCATCGCCTGCCTGGTCACCGTCGACCCGGACTTCTTCCCGAAGTGGAAGGAGCTCAACGGCAAGCCCGCCACCGCCACCGTCGCCGAGCTCGCCGAGGACCCGGACCTGCTGGCCGCCCTGCAGTCCGCCGTGGACGACGGCAACGCGGCCGTCTCGCACGCCGAGGCGGTCAAGAAGTTCCGCCTGCTGGACACCGAGTTCTCCGAGGAGAGCGGCCACCTGACGCCCTCGCTCAAGCTCAAGCGCAACGTGGTGCTCAAGGACTACGCCGCCGAGATCGAGGCGCTGTACCGGAAGTAGGGCCGCGCCGGCGGCAGTACGGGTACGCCGAAGGGCCCCGGGGACTCCCCGGGGCCCTTCGCGGCGTCGTACCTGCGTACCTTCGTATCCGCGGACCGCCGTACCGGGCGTCAGCCCGCCAGCAGCGAGGTCAGCCGCCCGGCCAGCAGGTCCCAGCGCCAGGAGCGCTCCACCCAGCGCCGGCCGGCCTCGCCCATCCGACGGCGCAGCGCCTCGTCCCGCAGCAGCCGGACGATCCGCTCGGCCGACGCCTCGGCCGAGCCGCCCGGCACCACGTACCCGGTCTCGCCCTCCAGCACCGCGTCCGGCGCCCCGCCGGAGTCCCCCGCGACCACCGGCAGGCCGGTCGCCGAGGCCTCCAGGTAGACGATCCCCAGGCCCTCCACGTCCAGCCCCCCGCGCCGGGTCCGGCACGGCATCGCGAAGACGTCCCCGGCCCCGTAGTGGGCGGGCAGCTCGGCCCACGGCACCGAGCCGGTGAACCGCACCGAGTCCCGGACCCCCTTGGCATCGACCAGCTTCTCCAGGTCCGCCCGGTACGGCCCGCCGCCGACGATCAGCAGCACCGCGTCCGGCACGTCGCGCAGGATCAGCGGCATCGCCTCGATCAGGGTGTCCTGGCCCTTGCGCGGCACCAGCCGGGAGACGCAGACCACCACCGGCCGGTCCGCCAGCCCCAGCCGCCGGCGCACCTCGGCGCCCCCGGAACCGGGGTGGAAGGTCGTCTCGTCCACGCCCGGCGGCAGCTGCACCATCCGGGCCGCGGCCCGCGGCCCGACCGCGGCGGCGATCCGCGAGCGGGTGTACTCGCCCAGGTAGGTCAGCACGTCGGTGCCCGCGCCGATCCGCCGCAGCAGCTGCCGGGAGCCCGGCAGCTGGGCCCAGGCGGCCTCGTGTCCGTGGGTCATGCCGAGCAGCCGCCCGGCCCCGGCCCGGCGCAGCGCGGGCGCCATCAGGCCCAGCGGGGCGGCCGCGCCGAACCAGACCGAGTCGCACTTCTCGGCGCGCAGGATCTCGGCGGCCCGCCGGGTGACCCGGGGTGTGGGAACCATCACCTTCGTGCGGTCCCGGATCACCGGGAACGGCTGCTCGGCGTCGAAGGCGCGTACCTCGGTGCCGTCCCGCCAGGTCGAGGCGTACACCACGACGCTCCCTGCGGGCTGACGGACGGCCATGTTGTGCACGAAGGCCTGGATGCCTCCCGGGCGGGGCGGGAAGTCATTGGTGACGATCAAGGTTCTGTGCATCAGGCCACGGCTCGCTCGGTCGGGGGGTGCTCGGTGTACCGCTGGGTGATCCGTACGATAGGTCAACACCATGACCCGCCGGGAACGGAACCGCGCACGGCAACCGTTTGACCCCCGGGTCAGTCCTAGTACCTAGGCCGCGGATGCGGCGGCCCGGGCGTCCGTCCGTACGACGCCTCCGGTGAGGACGTCGAGACGAACGAGGGAGCGCAGTGGAGTTGGCCCCGGCCACCGAGTCCGGTACTTCGCGCGGCCGCCTCGGCCGCCCGCTCGGGGCGCTCGCCGCCCTCGGGGCGACCTGGGTGGCCACCCGCACCGTACTGGTGCTGCTGATGACCGGGGTGTTGAAGGCGCCCGGCGGCGACGTCACCGCCGACGTCTGGATGATCTACCACGCCTGGTACGGCGTGCTGCAGACCGGCACCTTCCCGTTCGACGACGTCACCTGGCAGTACCCGCCCGGCGCCGCCCTGGTGATCCTGCTGCCGGGCCTGCTGCCCTGGTCGTACCTGACCTCGTTCTGGGTGATCTGCGGGATCGCCGACGCCGCCGCGGCCGCGCTGCTGATCCGCACCGGGCTGCGCCGGGGCCGGACGCTGACCGGCGCCTGGCTGTGGGTGGTCGCCGTGCCGCTGCTCGGCCCGATGATCTACAACCGCTTCGACCTGCTGGTCACCGCGCTCGCCCTGGCCGGCCTGCTGGCGCTGATCCGCCGCCCGGCGATCGGCGGGCTGCTGCTCGGCCTGGGCGGCATCGTCAAGATCTGGCCGCTGCTGGGCCTGATCGGCACCCCGTCCGGCCGCCGGACCCGCCGCTCCTGGACGCTGGCCGCCGCCACGGCGGTCTCGGTCGGCTTCCTGCTGGCGGCCGGGATGAACGGCGCCTTCGGCTTCCTGGCCTTCCAGGGGGCCCGCGGCATCGAGGTCGAGTCGGTGGGAGCGCTGCCGCTGCACATCGCCCGGCTGGCCGGGGGCTGGGACGGCAAGGTCACCATGAACTACGGCTCCCCCGAGATGCTCGGGCCGTGGGTCAGCGTGATCAGCAAGGTGATGATGGCCGGCACCGTGCTGGGCTTCCTCTGGCTGCTGCTGTGGCGCTTCACCGCCCGTCGGCGCAACGCCGCCACCATGTACGACGCGGCGCTCTGCGCGCTGCTGATCTTCGTGGTGACCAGCCGGGTGATCAGCCCGCAGTACCTGGTCTGGCTGGTCGGCGTCGCGGCGGTCTGCCTGACCGTGCGCGGCACCAGCCAGCGGCCGGTGGCGCTGCTGATCCTGCTCGCCTGCCCGCTCACCCTGCTCGAGTTCCCGACCTTGTTCACCCAGGTCCTGAACAGCGAACCGCTCGCGGTCGCCGTGCTGGGCCTGCGCAACCTGCTGCTGCTGACCGCCGCCGTGCTCTCCGGCATCCGGCTCTGGCGCTCCACCCGCGCCTCGACGGCCCTGGCGCCCACCGTGGTCCTGGCCGAGCCCCCGGCCCTGCCGGCTTCCTCCGGGTACCCGGTCCGCCCGGGCATCGCCTACGAGCAGGACCTGCTGGACGGCATCGATCACCCGGCCGGGCGGTAGCGGCGACGGACCTGCGACGGCCCGGCCCCACGTGCCCGGTGCCTAGCCCTTCAAGGCCTCGACCTCGGCCTGCCAGAGCCCGGTGAACTCGGCCAGTCCGAGGCCCAGTTCGGCCCGCAGCAGCCGGTCCGTCCGGTGCGTCCGCTCCTCGCCCGCCCCGTCGGCCGCGCCGACCGCCCGGTAGAAGGCGACCAGCCGCTGCGTCCCGTACCGGCGGGCGATCAGCTCGCAGGCCAGCCAGGACTGCTCGTAGGCCTGGGCGATGCCGTCGGCACCCGCGGTGAAGTCCGCGTCGGCGGGCAGCGCGGTGGGCAGCTTCCCGGCGGCGACGTCCCGGGCCAGCTCGGGGGCGATCTGCTGCGGGCGCCGACCGGAGTCCCGGTAGGCCGTCCAGTCGGCGACGCCCTCGGAGAGCCACAGCGGGGTCCAGGCCCGGGTGTCGACCCGGGTCGCGACGTGGGTGGTCTCGTGGGTGACGACCACCTGGCGGCCGAAGTCGCTGAGCTTCGCGAAGGCCTCGGGGTTGATCACCACCCGGTCCGCCGGGGTGTGCCGGGGGGCGCCGGGGGCGGCCACGGTGACCGCCGCCATGCCCGTCCAGCCCGCCGGGTCGGCCTCCAGCAGCCGGGCGAACTGCGGCTCGGTGGCGGGCAGTTCCAGCAGCAGCCGGCCGGGCCAGGCGTCACCCCAGACCGCGCTGACGGCCGCCACCGCCTTGTCCCCGACCGGGACCAGCCCGGCCGGGTCGGGCCCGTCGGCCAGGCCGAGCACCAGGCAGCGGGCTCCGGCGGCGGTGCGGACGGGGCCGAGGTCCCACGGCGCCGGGGGCCCGGCGCTGCCCTCCTCGCGCTCGACCCGCCAGCCGCCCCGGTCCCGGACCAGCTCGATCCGGCGCGGGTACACCACCGGGTACTCGTCGTACCCGGCGATCCGCAGCGCCAGCTCGACGGACGCGTCCTGCCGCTCCGGCCCGGTGGGCGGTGAGAGCACCAGGTTCCGGTACACCGCCTCGGCCCCGGTCAGCCCCGACCGGGCGGGCAGCGAGCGTGCCCGCGCCGCCAGCAGCGCGGCGACCTCGGCCTGCCGGTCGACGGCCCGCCCGTCCGGCGGCGGGGCCACCGGGGGCAGCGACAGCTGGGCCAGCCCGCCGGCCGCCAGCAGCAGCGCACCGCGCCGGGACAGCACCCGGCGCGCGGGGTCTATCGGGTGGGGGCCGTCCGGCCCGGAGGGCGTCGCGCTCAGAGCCGGACCACTCCCGAGACCGGCATCGCGTTGACGCTCTCGTACCGGACCTTGGCACCGGGGTACGGGGCGTGCACCATCACGCCGCCGCCGGCGTACATCCCGACGTGGTGCATGTCCCGGTAGAAGATCACCAGGTCTCCCGGCCGCGCTTCGGAGAGGCTGATCCGCTGCCCGGCGTACGCCTGGGCCTGCGAGGTCCGCGGCAGGGTCACTCCGGCCTGCCGCCAGCTGTAGTACATCAGACCGGAACAGTCGAAGGCACGCGGCCCGGTGGATCCGTAGACGTAGGGCGAGCCGACCATCCGCACCGCGGCGGCCAGCGCGGCCGCCCCGCGCTCGGAGGCGGCCGGGGCGTTGCCGAGGTCCAGCCGGTCGGTGCCGCGGGTGGCGCGCTGCTCGGCCTCCCGGGCGTCCTGGGCGACCATCCGGTTCCGCTCGACGGCGCCCAGGCTGTTGAGCAGCTTCTGCGCCTTGGCGAGGCGCTGCTGGATCTGCTGCTTGTTCTCGGCGAGCGAGCGGCGGGCCTCGTCCAGTTCGGCGAGCTTGGCGGCGGTCTCGGTGCGGCGCTGGTCGAGCCGGCGCTGACGGGTGACCAGCTCGTGCAGGGTCTCCTGCTGGCGCTCGGCGGCCTGGCCGAGGGTGCGGGCGCGGGTGAGGTAGGCCTCCGGGTCGCTGGAGAGCATCAGCTGGGCGGTCTGGGTCATCCCGCCGCCCCGGTACTCGGCCCCGGCGACCGTGGCGAGGTCCCCGCGCAGCTCGTTGAGCTGCTCCTGGGCGGCGGCGACCTCGCCCTGGAGGATCGTGGTCTCGCCCAGCAGCCGCTTCTGCGCCTCCTGCGCGGCGTTGTACTTCTCCGAGGCCTGTTCGGCCTCGTCGTACAGCTGCTCGACCTGGGCCTTGACGTCCTTGCGGTCGGGCGCGTCCGGCGCCCCGGGGGCGGCCTGGGCGCTGCCGGCGGTCGCCACGCCCAGGGCCGTGGTGGCGGCCGCGGTCAGTACCAGCGCACGGGCGAGCAGTTGGGAACGACGGTGCACGGGCATGCGGCAACGGCTCCAGTCCTGCGGCGCGGCCCCGCGGCCGCGCCCCGGTGGGCGGCCGTCGAGCGGGAGTCCGGTGGCAGACGTTAGCGAGTCCGGGCAAGTGAGTCCAAACCCCTACCGACCCGAATATTTGACCCCTAATCGGACACCAGGTCGAGTCGCCGGAAAAGCCGCAGGCCCGGCCCTCCGTGACGGAGGGCCGGGCCCGTGAACGCGTGGCTGGGGATCAGACCCGCACGATGGAGGCCAGCGGCATGTTGGAGACGGCCTCGTAGCGCACCGACGCACCCGGCTTGGGAGCGTGCAGCACCTGGCCGTTGCCCGCGTAGATGCCGACGTGGTGGGCGTCGCCGTAGAAGATCAGCATGTCGCCGGGCTGGGCCTGGGAGATGTCCGAGCCGATCCGGGTGCCGGCGCCGGCCTGCTCCTGCGAGGTGCGCGGCAGCGACACCCCGGCCTGGTTGAACGCCCAGACCATCAGGCCGGAGCAGTCGAAGGAGCTGGGGCCGGTGGCGCCCCAGACGTACGGGCTGCCGACCTTGGTGGCGGCGGCGGCCAGCGCGGCGGCACCGTGCGAGCTGCCCGGGGCGATCTTGACCGGCGCGGCGGTGGAGCCCGAGCCGAGGTCGCTGCGGCTGTTGTCGCGCGAGGCGCGGTCCGGGGTGGCGGCCTTCGCGGCGGCGTCCGCCTTGGCCTTGGCGTCGGCGGCGGCCTTGTCCTCGGCCGCCTTGATCGCCTGGCGCTCCTGCTCGGTCAGCGTGTTGAGCAGGTCCTGGGCGGCCTTGAGCTTGTTCTGGACCTCGTCCTTGGAGGCCTTCAGCTGCTGGGTCGTGGACTCCAGCTCGCCGAGCTTGCCCTGGGCCTCGGTGCGGTCCTGGTCCAGCTTGCGCTGCTGGTCCTGGAGCTGCTTGAGCTGGTTCTTCTGGGTGCTGCCCGCCTGGTTCAGCGCCCCGGCCTGGTTGAGGAAGTTGTCCGGGCTGGAGGAGAACATCAGCTGGACCGTCGGGGATATGCCCCCGTTGCGGTACTGCTCGCCGGCGATCTCGGCCAGGCCGCCCTGGAGGTCGGTCACCTGGGCCTGCTGGCGGGCCACCTGGTCCTGGAGGCCGGAGACCTGCTTCTCCAGCTCCTGCTGCTTCTCCTGCGCGGCGTTGTACTTCTCGGTCGCCTGCTCGGCCTGCTCGTTGAGCTGGTCGACCTGCTCCTTGACCTGGTCCTTGGTCGGCTGCGGATCGGCGTGCGCGCCGGACTGCGCGGAGAGCGCGACGGCGGCGGCGGCGAAACCGGTCAGGATCGAGACGCGGGCACGGCTGGCGGGCTTGGGACGACGATGGGACGCCACGAAGGCGGACTCCTTCTTCCTACGCCGCCTACCGGGTGAGCTGACGGGTTCGGGCCGGAAGCATGCCCTACGACGCCTCACCGGCCTCACCTACGGCCGACCTGGCGCCGATTCACCCCGGAGGAACGTGTGGTTCCCCGGCTCCGCTCCGCAGCGCCCCCGACTACTGGGCTCCCCTGTCGGGCAGTCGCTTCGACCTGCCCCGCTGTTTCGCGAACTCGGCGGTAACCACCGCCGCCACCCAGGCTGGGTGATCGACTGTGCGGTGGTTCGGAGCACGACCCTAGTAACTGAACCGTGATCCGTTCAAATCCTTGTCAGAAAAAAGACGGAAGATTACCCATGTTCTTTTGTGAAAATGACTGATGGTGATCACCGGCGCACGCAAAGCTGATCGACTCTCACCGTCCGGCCCACCCGGTCCGCAAACCCGAAGCGCCACCCCCGACCGGAGGTGGCGCGGATCACAGGGCCGGAACCGGCCCCTCGGGGAGGTACCGGACCGTCAGATCCGGCGGATCGTGTTGATCGACATCGCGTCGGCCTTCATCACCTTCACCACGTCACCGGTGTGCGGCGCGTGGACCACCATGCCGTTGCCGATGTACATCCCGACGTGGTGCATGTCGCCGCCGTAGATCACCAGGTCACCCGGCTGGGCGGTGGCCAGCGTCACGGCGGTCCCGATGTGGCCCTGCTCCTGCGAGGTGCGCGGCAGCGAGACGCCGGCCTGGCCGTACGCCCAGACCATCAGGCCCGAGCAGTCGAAGGTGGAGGGCCCGGTGGCGCCCCACACGTACGGCGAACCCTGCTTGCTCATCGCCTTGGCCACCGCCACGGCGGCGTAGCCGCTGGCCGGCGGCAGGTTGCTGAGGTCGACCCGGTCGGCGCCGCGGGAGGCGCGGTCGTCCTGCTGCTGCTGGGCCCGGAGCGCGGCCCGGTCGGCGGCGCTGAGCGAGTTCAGCAGGTCCTGGGCGGTCTTCAACTTGGTGTTGACGTCCGCCTTGGCCTGGTTGAGGTCCTTGGTGGTGGAGTCCAGGGAGGCGAGCACGGCGGCCGCCTCGGCCTTCTCCTGGTCCAGCCGGCGCTGCTGGTCGAGCAGACCCTTGAGCGCCTCGGTCTGGGTGGTGCTGGCCTGCTGGACGCTCGACGCCTTGTCCAGGTAGCCGGACGGGTCGGAGGAGAGCATCAGCTGGACGGACGGGTCGATGCCGCCGGTGCGGTACTGCTCACCCGCGACCTGGGCCAGGCCCACCTGGAGCTGGCTCATCTGGTCCTGGCTGCGGGCCACCTGGTCCTGGAGCTGGTCGGCCTGCTTGCGGAGCTGGTCGGAGCGCTCCTTGGCACCGTTGTACTTCTCGGCCGCCTGCTCCTGCTCCTGCTGGAGCTGGTCGATCTGCGCCTTGACGTCACTCTTGTTCGGCTGCGGCGCGGCATGCGCGGCGACCTGGGCGGAGAGGGCGACCGCGGTCGCAGCAGCAGCGGTGAGCACGGAGACCCGCGCGCGGCTCGGCTGCTTGGGACGGCGGTGGGAGGCCAAGGGACCGGCTCCTTCTTCCATCGGACTCACCTGATCAGGTGAGATTCCGGAAAATAGGTTTGACGCCAGACCCTAGTGAAGATCTACCCGTTTTGCCACTCCCCCGAAGGCGTGAACTCCGGTTCCCCCACTGACTTCACCGGATCCGCACACCCGCACGGAAATCCCACTGACCTGCCGTCACAGCCCCCGTCCCGGCTCAGGACCGGCTCAGGACCGGCTCAGGACCGGCTCAGGGCCGGGCCAGCCGGTTCAGCAGCAGCACCGAGGCCACCGGGCGCGCACCCGCCTTCCGCACGCCCTCCGCGACCTCCCGGTCGGTGGAAACCACCACCACCGGACGGCCCTGCGGCTCGGCCCGGACCAGACGGCGGATCAGCTCGTCCGCGGTCTCGCCGGTCCGGCTGAACCGTACCCGCACCCCGCGCGGTGGCGCCATGATGACCGGTACGTCCAGGTCCTGCCCGTCGAACACACAGGTGACCTCCGCCTGGGTGCGCTGGGCCAGCATCGCCAGCCCGCCCAGCAGCCGGATCCGCTGCTGCTCCAGCGGCAGCGCCGGGTACCCGGTCTTGGTCACGTTGTAGCCGTCCACCACCAGGTGCACCTGGGGGATCGCCAGCAGCTGGTCCAGCAGCGCCGGGTCGTCCTCGGCCAGGCCGCGCCGGGCCACGTCGTGCGGCGAGGCCGACCCGGGCACCACCGCCTCCACCAGGTCCGCCGGGCGGAGCTGGGAGACCGGCAACGCCAGCTCCCGCTGGAGGCCCTGCGCCGACTGCAGCACGGTGTCCAGCAGCAGCCGCAGCCGCATGTCCTCGACGCTGCGGCCCTCCCGGGCCGAGCGGCGGCCCTGCTCGACCGCGGTCTCCAGTTCGGACACCCGGTGCCGCAGCCGCCGCGCCTCGGACTCGGCCGCGCTGCGCTCCCCGGTGGCCTGCGCCCGCGCCGCCTCCAGCTCCCCGGTCACCCGCCGGGTCTCGGCCTGCGCCCGCCGGGTGTCGCTCTCCAGCGACCGCACCTTCTTGCGCAGCGACTCGGCCTCCCGCCGGACGCCCTCGAACTCCGCGCGCTGGCGGTCCAGGTCCGCCCGCGCCGCGGCCCGCACCTCGGCCAGCTCGGCCTGGAGCTTCTCCACCTGCCGGGAGGCCTCCGCCGCCGCGTCCTCGGCGCCGGCCCGCTCGGCCTCCTCGCCCGCCTCGGCGACCAGTCGGCTCCAGCCGGGCGAGCGCACCAGGTAGGCGGCGGCCGCGACGTCCATCGGATCGGCGGCGCCGGGGACGGTGCCCGACTCCAGCGCCTTCACCAGGTCCGGCTGGCCCAGCCGCAGCCGCTCCGCTATCCGCACCCGGAAGGCCGGCTCGGACTCCAACGCCGCCGCCAGCGCGGTGGCCGCGTACTTGGCCCGCCGCGCGGGGGTGAACTTGACGTACTGACGCAGGCTCTGCGGCAGCTCCCCGGGCGGCAGCCCGCCCAACGCGTCCGAGGCCAGCCCGACCACCCGCCGGCGCACCCCTTCGGGCAGCGGCCGGTCCAGCTTCTCGGGCGCCCGCTCGGCACCCGCACCGGCCGGGGCCCCGCCGGCGCCCCCCGGGAGGTCGGTCTCGGACAGGACCGGCCCGGCGGCCGGCTCCGGTGCCGGCGCAGCGGGCTGAAGCCCCTGCGCTTCGCCGGGCTCCCTCGCTGCGTCCACCACGTCCTCGGCTCCGATCCTGGTCCAGCGGGTGCGGCCGCGGCCGCCCCTGTCGTCACGCTCCGTGCGTCTTGTCTGTATTGTCCCGTGCGGTGGACGGCGGTGTCGCGCACCGCCCACCGCACTGGAGGGGTCAGCCCTGCGTGGTGGGGGCCTCCGCGGCCTCGGCGCCCGGACGGGCCACCAGCTCGACCTGGTCCACCGCGTTGCACCAGCGGCAGCGCACCGACTCCACGGTCTCGCTGTGCACCTCGGTCTCCTCGACCCGGGATTCGCCGGCCAGGTCGAAGTGCAGGAACTCGGTCACCCGCGCGGAGCGGGTCACGTCGAAGCGGGTGAGGTTGCCGCACAGCGTGCAGCGCCAGCGCGTCTCGGCGGTCGGAGCGGGGACGGTCATCGGGGGTCCTCTCGGCTGGTCCCTGGGCGGGCTGGGCGCTCCCCCGGTGCCCCGGCGTCGGCGGCGGGAGGCGGGAATGCCCGCCCCAAGCCTATTGCCTGGGGCAACCACGAGGACCACCGGTCAGCTGAGATGACCGGAGTCCGTCCCGCCCCGCCGGACGGACCAGTAGTCCACCTGCCGTAAACCGCCGTGTCACCTGCCGCGCCCGGAGGGATGCTTGGCCGCATGGCGCTCACGGCCCCCGACCACACCGACGCGCGGGACGGCCGCCCGGCGCTGCCCGCCCCGGCGGTCACCTACGCCCTGATCGCGGTCAACACCCTGGTCTTCCTGCTCGGCCCGGCGGCCGGCCTCAACCCCCTGTACGGCACCGGCCAGGCCCGGATCTGCGCCGAGCAGCGGTACGAGCAGCGCTGGGGCGCCGTCCCCGCCGAACTGCTGACCGGCCACCCGCTGACCGCCGGGCACCTGGCCGAGGCCCCCGACCCGGTCCCCGGCTGCCCCGCCGCCCCCACCCCCGGCAAGCACCCGGCGGTGTCCGCCCTCACCGGCCTCTTCCTGCACGCCGGCTGGCTGCACCTGCTGGGCAACCTGCTCTTCCTGCACGTCTTCGGCCCGACCGTCGAGCGCCGGGTCGGCCGGGCCAGGTACCTCCTCTTCTACCTGGCCGCCGGCTGCACCGCCTCGTACGGCTTCGCGCTCGCCGAGGCGCACTCGCCCGACTCCACCCGGGTCCTGATCGGCGCCTCGGGCGCGATCTCCGCCGTGCTCGGCGCCTACCTGCGCTTCCACCCGCGGGCCCGGGTGACCACCCTCGTCCCGCTGCTCCTCTTCCTCCCGCTGCGCTTCCCGGCCTGGCTGGTGCTCGGCCTCTGGTTCGCCCTGCAGTGGTGGTCGGTGCACTCGGCCGGACCCGGGGTGGCCTACCTGGTGCACGTGATCGGCTTCTCGGCGGGCTTCCTGTACGCCTGCACGGTGGTCGGCCACCCCCCGAGACGCCCCGGCTGAGGCCCGATACGCTGGCCGCACCCCATCAAGGAGCCCGAACTGTGATCACCGCCATCGTCCTGATCAAGACCAGTGTCGACCGCATCCCTGAGATCGCCGAGGCCATCGCCGCGATCGAGGGCGTCAGCGAGGTGTACTCGGTGACCGGCGGGTACGACCTGGTGGCGATGGTCCGGGTGCGCCGCCACGACGACCTGGCCGAGGTCATCCCGGGCCGGCTCAACAAGGTCCCGGGCGTGGCCCACACCGAGACCCAGATCGCCTTCCGCACCTACTCCCAGCACGACCTGGAAGCGGCCTTCGCCCTCGGCCTGGACGAGTAGGACTCAACTCGCGCGACGCGTGTCGGCCACGCAACGGCCGCCCTCGTTGCGGTAGTTCCACGCCGCGCCGTCCGAGACCAGCTCGCGGACCGCGGCCAGGAAGCGCTCGACGTGCTCGTCCGGCGTGCCGGCGCCGAAGCTCACCCGGATCGCGTTCAGGCTGCGCTCACCGGGCAGCGAGGGCTCGGGCGCCCCGCACTCGGAGGGCGCCACGTCCTCGTCCCCGAGCAGGGTGCGCACCAGCGGGTGGGCGCAGAACAGCCCGTCGCGCACGCCGATGCCGTACTCGGCGGACAGCGCGGCCGAGAAGTGCGAGCTGTTCCAGCCCCGGACGACGAAGGACAGCACGCCCACCCGGGCCGAGCCCGTCCCGAACAGGTTCAGCACCCGGACCTCGGGGATCTCCGCCAGCCCCGCCGTCAGCCGCTCGACCAGCTCCCGCTCCCGGGCCTCCAGCGCGTCGAAGCCGGCCTCGGTGAGCGCCCGACAGGCCGAGGCGATCGCGTAGGCGCCGATGACGTTCGGCGAGCCGGCCTCGTGCCGGGCCGGGCCGGTGTGCCACTGCACCGCCACCGAGCCGTCCAGCTCCCGGGCCACCGTCCGGGTCGCCCCGCCGCCGGCCAGGTAGGGCTCGGCCGCGTCCAGCCAGTCGGAGCGCCCGGCCAGCACCCCGGCGCCGAACGGCGCGTACAGCTTGTGGCCGGAGAAGGCGATCCAGTCGACGCCCAGTTCGCGCACCGAGACCCGGTGGTGCGGGGCCAGCTGGGCGGCGTCCAGCACCACCCGGGCGCCGTACCGGTGCGCGGTCTCGGTCAGTTCGGCGACCGGCCACAGCTCGCCGGTCACGTTGGAGGCGCCGGTGACGCACAGCAGCTTCGGGCCCTCCGGCGCCGCGGCCAGCGCCTCCTCCAGCGCGGCCACCGCCTCGGCCCGCGAGCGCGGCGCCCGCAGGTAGCCGACCTCCAGCCCGGCGTGCGCCCACGGCAGCAGCGAGGCGTGGTGCTCGGTCTCGAAGGCGAACACCCGGGTGCCGGCCGGGACGGCGGCGGCCAGCAGGTTGAGCGAGTCGGTGGTGGCGCGGGTGAAGACCACCTGGTCGTCCTCGCGCAGGTCGAGGAACTCGGCGACGGTCCGGCGGCTCTGCTCGAACAGGTCGGTGGACAGCTGGGAGAGGTAGCCGGCGCCGCGGTGCACGCTGCCGTAGTAGGGGGCGTAGGCGGCGACGTCGTCCCACACCCGCTGGAGGGCCGGCGCGCTGGCCGCGTAGTCGAGCGCCGCGTAGCCGACCTTCTCACCGCTGGCGAGCGGGACCTCGACGTCGTGGCCGAGGACGGCGAGCGGGGCGGTGGTTCCGAGGGAGAGGGACATGAGGATGCACTCCTTCACGGGTAAGGGACCCCGGGAGTGCTGATCGTCCGGTGTCCGCGCTTGTCGCGCGGACGGCTTGCCCGGCGACCCGGTCCTCACCCAGGGCACCCCGCCACGGACGGAGGGTTGCCGGACAGCAAGCTGGGGCTTCGCGCTGTCACTCATGACCTGGCCAAGACTCTAGGTCGGGTACGTCGGACGGTCAAACAGGCATCCACCATCCGGACAGCCTCCTCGGCGCGCCCCTTCCGCTCGGGGCGGGCAGCCGAAGGGCCCGTGTCGACGCATCGACACGGGCCCTCAACTACCGCCTCAGATCCGGCTGGTGGCCTCGGACCAGCGCCGCAGCAGGTCCTGCGCCCGGCCGGAGTCGATCGCCTCGGCCGCCCGCACCATGCCCGCCGCGAGCTGCTCCGCCAGCGGGGCGTCGCCCAGCTCCAGCGCGACCAGCGCCGCCGCCGTGTTCAGCAGGACGGCGTCCCGCACCGGCCCGCGCTCCCCGGCCAGCAGCCGGCGCGCGACCTCGGCGTTGTACGCGGCGTCGGCCCCGCGCAGCGCCTCGATGCCGACCAGCTCGATGCCGACGTCCCGCGGGTCGAACGTGGTCTCGGTGACCACGCCGTCGCGCACCACCCAGACCCGCGAGGTGGTGGTGATGGTCAGCTCGTCCAGCCCGTCGTCGCCGCGGAACACCAGCGCGGTCGCCCCGCGCCGGGCGAGCACCCCGGCGATCAGCCCGGCCAGCCGGGTGTCGAAGCAGCCGATCGCGTGCGAGGTGACCTTCGCCGGATTGGTCAGCGGGCCGAGGATGTTGAAGGCGGTGGGCACCCCGAGGTCGCGCCGCGCGGTGGCGGCGTGCCGCATCGAGGGGTGGAACTTCGCCGCGAAGCAGAAGGTGAGCCCGACCTCCTCGGCCACCTGGGCCACCCGCCGGGAGGAGAGGTCCAGCGCCACCCCGAGCTTCTCCAGCACGTCCGAGGAGCCGCTGGACGAGGAGGCCGCCCGGTTGCCGTGCTTGACCACCTTGGCCCCGGCCGCCGCGGCGACGATCGCCGACATGGTCGAGATGTTGACGGTCTTCGCCCGGTCCCCGCCGGTGCCGACGATGTCGACCGCCGGGCCGGGGATGTCCAGCGGCTCGGCGTGGTCGTACATCGCGTCCACCAGGCCGGCGATCTCGTCGACCGTCTCGCCCTTGGCCCGCAGCGCCACCATGAACCCGGCCACCTGGACGGGGGACGCCTCGCCGCTCATGATCCGGTCCATCGCCCACGCGGTGGACGAGCGGTCGAGGTCCTCCCCCTTCAACAGAGCCGCCAGGATGTCCGGCCAGGTGCGGACCACCTGCGCGGGGTCGGTACCACCGTTCGCAGGGTTCACGTTCACCATGGCTGACTCCAGCTGTTGTCGGTTCCCCCGCACCGGGGGGACGTCCGTACGGATGGAGCCAGCCTATCGAGCGGCGGGGTGCCTACGGAGCCGTCTTCTCCAGTACTGAGACGGCACCTCTTGGGACGGCACCGCTCAACGCGTGGCCGGAGCCCGCTTGGCCAGCCGGGCCCGCAGCAGGGTGGCGACCGCCTCGGCCAGCGCCACCGGCTCGACCGGGTGGGAGATCGCGGCATCGGCCCGGCTCCAGGCGGCGAGCCAGGAGTCCTGCGGCCGGCCGATCAGCACCAGCACCGGCGGGCACCCGTAGATCTCGTCCTTGAGCTGGCGCCCGAGGCCGAGGCCGCCGGCCGGCACCGCCTCGCCGTCCAGCACGCACAGGTCGACGCCGCCCTTCTCCAGCGCCTTGATCACCGCGGGGGTGGTCGCGCATTCGAGGTAGGACAGCTCCGGAAGATCCTCGGCGGGGCGACGGCCGAGCGCCGTCAGCACCTGCTCGCGGGTGTTGCGGTCGTCGCTGTAGACGAGGACGGTGAGCGTCTCGTCGGTCGTGTACGCCATGGACCCTGCTCCCTCAAGTGTGATCCGGACCACGTTCACCTGATCCGGATGCTACTCCCGTTTCCCCCGTCGCCGGTCCCCCTCGCGCACGTTCCCCCTCAAGCCGCCGCGCCCGTGACTCACCCGCTCGGAGGACGGCCCGTCACCCGGACCCGCCCGGTCCACCCGGACGGCGGATGCGGCGCCCCGTCCCCCTACGGCAGGACACTGGGCCGACCGTGCAACGACGCGCCGGGCAACGGGGTCGCGGGCCCTTCCGAGGAACCGTCAGAAAAGGGACACGCCGCTGCTCAGCCCTCGTCCGGACCCTCCGTCGCCCTTCAAGCGGGCATACCGCACGCACCGGACACTCCGAGGGACACCCCCCGACGTGAAGACGGAATAAGGGACCGACATAATGTCCGTCGTGGCGACAGCAACAGCAACAGAAACCGGGCACGCGCACGGATCGGTCAATCGACCGAACATGGTCAGCGTCGGAACGATCGTCTGGCTCAGTTCCGAGCTGATGTTCTTCGCGGCCCTCTTCGCGATGTACTTCACGCTCCGCTCCGTCAAGGGAGCCGAGTTCTGGGCCGAGAAGGCGCACGCCCTCAACGTGACGTTCTCCTCGATCAACACCACGATCCTGGTGCTCTCCTCGCTCACCTGCCAGCTCGGCGTGTTCGCCGCCGAGCGCGGTGACGTGAAGAAGCTCCGCGGGTGGTTTGCCCTCACGTTCTTCATGGGCGCGATCTTCATCGGCGGCCAGGTCTACGAGTACACCGAGCTGGTCAAGAACGACGGCCTCTCGCTGTCCTCCGACCCGTACGGCACGGTGTTCTACCTGACCACCGGCTTCCACGGTCTGCACGTGACGGGCGGTCTGATCGCCTTCCTGCTGGTCCTGGGACGGACGTACGCAGCCAAGCGCTTCACGCACGAGCAGGCCACCGCCGCGATCGTCGTGTCCTACTACTGGCACTTCGTCGACGTCGTGTGGATCGGCCTGTTCGCGACCATCTACCTGATCAAGTAACCAGCTGATCAGGTCGCTGGCCACCGGCAGCGGCCCCCGCCCTCACCGGCGACGGGCCGCTTCTGCCGGTGCCGACGCTCCCACCGACCGACCGCGCGCGCAGCCTTGGACAGGCAACCTCGTGCCGGCCAGACCGGCCGCCGGGTGCACCCACCAGTCGACCAGATCCTGACACCGGGGTTATTCCGTGAAAAAGCTCTCCGCACGACGGCGCCACCCATTGGCGGCGCTGGTCGTCCTACTTCTCGCCCTGGCGGCAACCGGGGGGCTGTACGCCGCGTTCGCGCCCGCCGACAAGGCGCAGGCCGACGTCGCCGCGCAGTCGCTCGCGATCGATGAGGGCAAGAAGCTCTTCGCCGTGGGCTGCTCCTCCTGCCACGGCCTGAACGGCCAGGGCAGCAGCGACGGTCCGAGCCTGGTCGGCGTGGGCTCCGCCGCTGTCGACTTCCAGGTCGGCACCGGTCGCATGCCGGCCCAGCAGCCCGGTGCCCAGGTGCCGCGCAAGAAGGCCATCTACAGCCAGAGCGAGATCGACCAGCTCGCCGCGTTCGTCCAGTCGCTCGGCCCCGGCCCGATCACGCCGGACGCGAAGCAGTACACCTCGACCAACCCGGACGACATCTCCAAGGGTGGCGAGCTGTTCCGCACCAACTGCGCCCAGTGCCACAACTTCGCCGGCCAGGGCGGTGCCCTGACGAAGGGCAAGTACGCCCCGTCGCTGGAGGGCGTGGACGCCAAGCACATCTACGAGGCCATGCAGACCGGCCCGCAGCAGATGCCGTCGTTCCCGGACAGCACCATGCCCGAGGAGCAGAAGAAGCAGATCGTGGCCTTCGTCCGCCACACCACCAACGATGAGCCCAACCCCGGCGGTCTCACCCTGGGCAGCCTCGGTCCGGTGACCGAGGGTCTGTTCGGCTGGATCTTCGGCCTCGGCACGCTCATCGCGGTCGCGATCTGGGTCGCCGCCCACACCACCAAGGCCAAGAAGTCATGAGCCACGACATGTCAGAAGAGAAGCTCCCGGAGCCGCACGGCTCCGCCGGCGAGGTGGCCGACCACGGCCACCCGTTCGCCGACCCGGGCCTGCCGGCCCACGAGCCCCGCCGCACCGACATCGACGAGCAGGCCGCCAAGCGGGCCGAGCGCCAGGTCTCGCTGATGTTCGTGGTCTCGATGCTCGCGACGATCGGCTTCATCGCCTCGTACGTGGCCATCGACCCGGACAAGATCGTCTACATCTTCCCGCTGGGCCACGTCAGCGCGCTGAACTTCGCGCTCGGCCTGACCCTGGGCGTCGCGCTGTTCATGATCGGCGCGGGCGCGGTCCACTGGGCCCGCACCCTGATGTCGGACGTCGAGCTGCCGGCCGAGCGTCACCCGATCGAGGCCTCCGACGAGGTCCGCAACGACGTCATCGACCAGTTCAAGACCGGTGCCGCCGAGTCCGGCTTCGGTCGCCGCAAGATGATCCGCAACACCCTCATCGGGTCGATGGCACTGGTCCCGCTCTCCGGCGTGGTCCTGCTCCGCGACCTGGGCCCGCTGCCGGAGAAGAAGCTCCAGGAGACGGGCTGGAAGGAGGCCACCCCGGCAAAGCCGGTGCAGCTCGTCAACATGAGCACCATGCAGCCGATGAAGCCCGAGGACCTCGTGATCGGCTCGCTGACCTTCGCGATGCCGGAGGGGCTCACCACGCACGACGAGGACTTCCAGCAGCGCATCGCCAAGGACGCCCTGATGCTGGTGCGCATCGCGCCGGAGGACATCAAGGACGACAAGTCCAAGGAGCTGGGCTTCGAGGGCATCCTCGCCTACTCCAAGATCTGCACCCACGTCGGCTGCCCGATCAGCCTGTACGAGCAGCAGACCCACCACGCGCTCTGCCCCTGCCACCAGTCGACCTTCGACCTGGCGGACGGCGCGCGCGTCATCTTCGGCCCCGCCGGCCACCCGCTGCCGCAGCTGAAGATCACCACTGACGAGCAGGGCAACCTGATCGCCACCGGCGACTTCGAGAAGCCTGTCGGCCCGAGCTTCTGGGAGCGTGCTCGATGAGTAGCGCGAGCAGCACCAAGACCGGTGCCGCCAAGCCCTCCAGCACGCGTGCGAACCCCGCCAACAAGTGGGAGTCCGCGGCTGACTGGACGGACGGCCGGCTGGGGATCTACTCCCTCGCCAAGGCCAACCTGCGCAAGATCTTCCCGGACCACTGGTCCTTCATGCTGGGCGAGATCTGCCTCTACACCTTCGTCATCATCATCCTGACCGGTGTCTACCTGACGCTGTTCTTCAAGCCGTCGATGGCCGAGGTCGTCTACAACGGCTCGTACGTGCCGCTCAAGGGCATCGGGATGTCCGAGGCGTACGCCTCGACGGTGGACATCAGCTTCGAGATCCGCGGCGGTCTGCTGATCCGCCAGATCCACCACTGGGCCGCCCTGGTCTTCGTGGCCGCGATGCTCGTGCACATGATGCGCGTGTTCTTCACGGGCGCGTTCCGCAAGCCGCGCGAGATCAACTGGGTCTTCGGCTTCCTGCTGCTGGTCCTCGGCATGTTCGACGGCTTCTTCGGCTACTCGCTGCCGGACGACCTGCTGTCGGGCACCGGTATCCGCTTCATGGAAGGCGCGATCCTCGCGGTCCCGCTGGTCGGCACCTACATCCAGATGTTCCTGTTCGGGGGCGAGTTCCCCGGCCACGACATCGTGCCGCGGTTCTTCACCATCCACGTCCTGCTGATCCCGGGCATCATGCTCGGCCTGCTGGTCGCGCACCTGATCCTGGTCTTCTACCACAAGCACACCCAGTGGGCGGGCCCGGGCAAGACCGAGAAGAACGTCGTCGGCATGCCGCTGATGCCGGTCTACATGGCCAAGGCCGGTGGCTTCTTCTTCCTGGTCTTCGGCATCATCGCCGCCATCTCGGCGATCGCCACGATCAACCCGATCTGGGCGTACGGCCCGTACCGTCCGGACCAGGTGTCGACCGACGCCCAGCCCGACTGGTACATGGGCTTCTCCGAGGGCCTGATCCGCGTCATGCCGGGCTGGGAGATCAGCCTGTGGGGCCACACCCTGAACCTGGGTGTCTTCGTCCCGCTGATGATCTTCCCGCTGGTCCTGGTCGCGATCGCGGTCTACCCGTTCATCGAGGGCTGGATCACCGGCGACAAGCGCGAGCACCACATCCTGGACCGCCCGCGCAACGCCCCGGTCCGCACCGCCCTGGGTGCCGCCTGGATCAGCCTGTACCTGGTGCTGCTGGTCGGTGGTGGCAACGACCTGTTCGCCACCCACCTGCACCTGTCGATCAACTCGATCACCTACTTCGTGCGCGCCGGCTTCTTCGTGGTGCCGGTCGTCACCTTCATCGTCACCAAGCGCTGGTGCCTCGGCCTCCAGCGCCGCGACAAGGAGAAGGTGCTGCACGGCCGCGAGACCGGCGTCATCAAGCGCCTGCCGCACGGTGAGTTCATCGAGGTGCACGCCCAGCTGCCGGCGAAGGACCTGCACACCCTCACGGCGCACGAGCAGAACCAGCCGGTCGAGCTGCCGGCCCAGACGGACGAGAACGGCGTGGCCCGCAAGGCCGGCGCGCTCACCCGCACCCGGGCCAAGCTCTCCCGCGGCTTCTACGGCGAGGGCAGCCAGATCCCCAAGCCCACCGCCGAGGAGCACCACGAGATCACCAGCGGCCACGGCCACCACTGATCCCGTACGCGCCCGCGTCACCCCGAGGGCCGCTGACCAGAGTTCATCTGGTCGGCGGCCCTCGGCCTTTGCCCCTCCGCCGGTACCCCTCTGCCAGTCCCCCTGCCGGCCCCGCACCCGCCGCGTCCCCAGGAGCCACCCGTGCAGCTGTCCGTCGACCCCGCCGCCGCCACTCCCCCGTACGAGCAGATCCGCGCCCAGATCGCCGAGCGGGCCCGCTCCGGCGCGCTGCCGACCGGGCTGCGGCTGCCCACCGTACGGGCCCTCGCCGAGGAGCTGGGGCTGGCCGCCGGAACGGTCGCCCGGGCCTACAAGGAGCTGGAGGCGGACGGCGTGGTGGAGACCCACGGCCGGCGCGGCACCCTGATCGCGGCCACCGGGGACGCCGCCCACCGGCTGGCCGCCGAGGCCGCCGCCGAGTACGCCGAACGCGCGAGCCGACTGGGCCTGTCCCACCCGGAGGCCCTGGCCGCCGTGGTCACCGCCCTGGGCCTGGCCTACCCGCAGGCCTGAGGGCCCGGCCCGAGCCCGGGGAGACGGCCTCGGCCGGACAGACCTAGACCTCGGGCCGCATCATCCCCGCGGCGGGGGCCTGGCCGGGCGGGACGGTGGTGCTGAGGGGCTGTCCGAGGGCGCTGTGCTTGACCCAGTCCGTCCAGTCGATGTTCCAGTCCCCGAAGCCGTTGCCGAAGGGCTCCATGGTGGCGCCGCGGCTGTTCACCACCGTCACCAGGTCCCCCACCCGGGTGTTGTCGTAGAACCACTCGGCGTTGTCGGTGCTCATCCCGGTACAGCCGTGGCTGACGTTCTCGTAGCCCTGGGAGCCGACCGACCAGGGCGCCGCGTGGACGTACTCGCCGCTCCAGGTCACCCGGGTGGCCCACTTCACGTCCAGGTCGTAGGACTCGGAGCTGCCGGCCGCTATGCCGATCGTCTCGCCGCTCATCCGGACGGAACGCTCCTGGCCGAGCACCACCTTGATGCCGTTGCGGGTGTCGAAGCCGGGCTTCCCGGTGGTGACCGGGATGGTCCGGACCGTCACGCCGTCACGCTTGAGGGTGAGTTCGTGGGCGGCCGCGTCGATCACCGACTCGACCCGCGCGCCGATCCGCAGCTTCAACGCGCTGCGGTCGCCGCCGTAGAGGCCGTCCGAGATCCGGCTGCCGGTGCCGTCGAAGGCCAGCGAGACGGTCGTACCGGTCGGCCAGTAGTCCTCCGGACGGAAGTGCAGGTTCTTGTCGTCCACCCAGTACCAGGCTCCGGTGACGGCGGGCTGGGAGGTCACGGTCAGCGCCCGTTCGACCTCCTGGCGGGCCTGGGGGTCCTTCACCGCCTCGGAGAGCTGCGCGGTGAGCGGCTGGCCCACCCCGTAGACGCCGCTGCCCGAGGAGTCCGGGCCGAGCTTGGCGGTGAGCAGGCGCTGGGCGGCCAGGGTGGAGAAGTTCTGGGTGGTGTCGCCGCGCCCGTTCCGGCCGTCGTCGGCGGAGATCCGGACGGCGTACGCGGTGTTCGCCCTCAACCGGCCGGTGGTCTGCCAGCTGTGCTGGTCGTCGGCGAGCTTGCCGGCCACCACCCGGCCGTCCGGGTCGACCACGGTGACGTCGGTGAGCCGGCTGCCCGCCACCGCGGTGACGGTGACCGGCTTGGAGGGGTCGACCTTGCCCTCGGCCGAGAGGTGGACGAGCGGTCCCGCGTCGATCCGGTGCGGCCCAACGGCCTCGTCCCGGCCGGACGAGCAGGCGGCCAGCGGGGCCAGCACTGCGAGCGCCAGCGAGATGCTGCCGATGCCTGCGATTGTGCGCCTGTCGGCCATGACCGCCTCCGAGGGGTTCGCACGATTCGTACGATTGATCAGATCGTAGGAACGCCCTGGGGCGAGCGACATCCGAGCGACCCTCCGTTCACCCGGGTGAGTGAGGCGCTCACCCCCGGGACGCAGCAGGGCCGGTCCTCCCGTAACGGGAGGACCGGCCCTGTCGCCGGAGGCGGAACCTACTGGTTCTGGTTCTCGCCCCGGTAGAACTCGAAGACCCATCCGAAGATGCCGATCAGGATGATCGGGGCGGCCCAGAACATCAGCCACCAGCCGAAGATCACGCCCATGAACGCGAGCGCGCCACCGAGCGCCAGCGAGAGCGGCTGCCAGCTGTGCGGGGCGAAGAAGCCCAGCTCGCCGGCGTCGTCCGCGACCTCGGCCTCGGGGTTGTCACCCGCGCCGCTGTCCACCCGACGGGCGGTGAAGGCGAGGTAGTAGCCGATGAACGCGCAGAGCGCGAAGGCCAGGAACAGCGCGGTGGTGCCGGCGGCCTCCAGGCCCGGGCCGTCCTTCGCGTTGCTGGTCCACAGGCCGTACGTGATGGCCATCGCCAGCACGAAGACCGACAGGCCCAGGAAGATCTTTCCCTGTTCCTTCATCAGGCGTCACCCTCCTGCTTGCCCTTGCCCAGCTTCGGGGCGTCGTACTTCGCCGGGGTCACACCCGCGAGGTGCTTGGCCGGCTCGCCGTGGTTCTCCAGGTAGTCCAGCGCGGCGATCTCCGGGTGGTGGAGGTCGAAGGCCGGGGATTCGGAGCGGATCCGGGGCAGGGTGAGGAAGTTGTGCCGCGGCGGCGGGCAGGAGGTCGCCCACTCCAGGGAGCGGCCGAAGCCCCACGGGTCGTCCGCGGTGACCTTCTCGCCGTACTTGGCGGTCTTCCAGACGTTGTAGAGGAACGGCAGGATCGACAGGCCGAGCACGAAGGAGCCGATGGTCGAGACGGTGTTCAGGGTGGTGAAGCCGTCCGAGGCCAGGTAGTCGGCGTAGCGGCGGGGCATGCCCTCGGCGCCCAGCCAGTGCTGCACCAGGAAGGTGGTGTGGAAGCCGAAGAACAGCGTCCAGAAGGTGATCTTGCCGAGGCGCTCGTCCAGCATCTTGCCGGTCATCTTCGGCCACCAGAAGTGGAAGCCGGCGAACATCGCGAAGACGACGGTGCCGAAGACCACGTAGTGGAAGTGGGCGACGACGAAGTACGAGTCCGAGACGTGGAAGTCGATCGGCGGCGAGGCCAGCAGGACACCGGTCAGACCACCGAAGAGGAAGGTGACCAGGAAGCCGACCGTCCAGAGCATCGGCGTCTCGAAGCTCAGCGAGCCCTTCCACATGGTGCCGACCCAGTTGAAGAACTTCACACCGGTCGGGACCGCGATCAGGAAGGTCATGAAGGAGAAGAACGGCAGCAGCACCTGCCCGGTGACGTACATGTGGTGCGCCCACACCGTCACGGACAGACCGGCGATCGCGATGGTGGCCGCGATCAGGCCGGAGTAGCCGAACATCGGCTTGCGGCTGAAGACCGGGATGATCTCCGACACGATGCCGAAGAACGGCAGCGCGATGATGTACACCTCGGGGTGGCCGAAGAACCAGAACAGGTGTTGCCACAGCATCGCCCCGCCGTTGGCGGGATCGAAGACGTGGGCCCCGAACTTGCGGTCCGCCTCCAGGGCGAACAGCGCGGCGGCCAGCACCGGGAAGGCCAGCAGGACCAGCACCGAGGTCAGCAGGACGTTCCAGACGAAGATCGACATCCGGAACATCGTCATGCCCGGAGCGCGCATGCAGATGATCGTGGTGATGAAGTTGACCGCACCGAGGATCGTGCCGAAGCCGGAGAAGGCCAGACCCATGATCCACATGTCGCCGCCGACGCCGGGCGAGTGCACCGCGTCCGACAGCGGGGAGTAGGCGAACCAGCCGAAGTCGGCGGCGCCGTTCGGGGTCACGAAGCCCGCCACCGCGATGGTCGAACCGAAGAGGTACAGCCAGTACGCGAACATGTTCAGACGCGGGAACGCCACGTCCGGGGCGCCGATCTGGAGCGGCATGATCCAGTTCGAGAAGCCCGCGAACAGCGGCGTCGCGAACATCAGCAGCATGATCGTGCCGTGCATCGTGAACGCCTGGTTGAACTGCTCGTTCGACAGGATCTGGGTCCCGGGACGAGCCAGCTCGGCGCGCATGACCAGGGCGAGGATGCCACCGATCAGGAAGAAGGCGAACGACGTGCCCAGGTACAGGGTGCCGATCGTCTTGTGGTCAGTGGTGGTCAACCACTTGATGATGGTCGAACCCGGCTTGCGGGTCCGCTGCGCCCCGACCGTGACGGCCTCGGCGCCCCCGCCGGCCGCGGCGGGCTCGTTGAGGATGGTCACTTCTCTTCACTTCCCATGCTGATGAGGCCGGAAGGCACCGCACCGTTCTGGCCCTTGGCGCGGAGCTCGGCCAGGTGCTTGTCGTAGTCGGCGCGGTCGACGACCTTGACGTTGAACAGCATGCGCGAGTGGTCGACGCCGCAGAGCTCGGCGCACTTGCCCATGTAGTCACCCTTGACGGTCGGGGTGACCTCGAACTTGTTCACCACGCCCGGCACGACGTCCATCTTCATCATGAAGTTGACGGGCCAGAAGTCGTGGATGACGTCACGAGAGGTGAGCCGGAACTGCACCGTCTCGTTGACCGGCAGCCAGAGCGTCGGAGCGTCCTTGGGCGTACCGACCTCGTACGCGGCGTCCTTGTTGGCCGGGTCGGGGGTCTCGGTGTTCTCGTAGTTGAACGCCCAGCTCCACTGGAAACCGACCACGTTGACGTAGTGCTGCGGCTTCGCGGAGACATGCGTCAGCTTCGACTCGTCGCGGGCGACGAAGTAGAAGAGGACCGAGACGATGATGATGGGGACCGCGGTGTAGAGCGCCTCGATGGGCACGTTGTACCGGGTCTGCGGGGGGATCTCCACGCCGGTGCGCTTGCGCCGGTGGAAGATCACGCTCCAGATGATCAGACCCCACATCAGTACGCCGACCACCAGCGCCGCGATCCAGGAGCCCTGCCACATCTGGAGGACCATGGGTCCTTCCTTCGTGACCGGACTCGGGAGGCCAAGCCTGGGGAGGTCGTTGGCCGAGCAGCCGGTGGCGGTCGCGATGACGAGGCCCAGTGCCAGCGCCTGAGGCAGCTTCCGCCGCATCGTGCGCCGCGGCGAGCGGTCGGAGCCGTTGGGACTCACGTAGCGCCTTCCCGAAGTCTCGCCCGCCTTCGCGTCGCACCGGGAGGGGAGTGTGAGCCCCTCCGGCGACCCGTCCACGGGCACGGTTTGAATGCTTATGCGGGCCAAACCCTACTCCAGCCTTATGCGCTCCTGACGGGCAGCCCCCGGTAACGCGCCGCCCGGTCGCCCGATCAGGCCCGGCAGGCGCTGCGCCGCAGGTCATCCCAGGCATTCGAGGTCCTTACGCCCGATCGGGGGATGACCTCGAACAACGCGGGTGACGGCCCGTCGGTACCGGACGAAGCGGACATTCGGGGTGATCGACTGACGGCCGGTGAGCAATGCGGACCGAGCCGCACGGCTCCGGGTGTGTCGTTAAATGTGACCGTGTACTTCGACGTGGCCTCGACGGCCCCTCTGCACCCCGTCGCGCGGCAGGCCCTGACCGCCGCCCTGGACGAGGGCTGGGCCGATCCGGCCCGGCTGTACCGCTCCGGCCGGCAGGCCCGGATGCTGCTGGACGCCGCCCGCGAGACGGTCGCCGCCGTCCTGGGCGCGCGGCCCGACGAGATCTCCTTCACCGCGAGCGGGACGCAGGCCGTCCAACTCGGGCTGCTGGGCGCCCTGGCCGGGAACCGCAGGCGCGGCGGGCACCTGGTGCACTCCGCGGTGGAGCACTCCAGCGTGCTGCACGTCGGCGAGCGCCACGAGGCGGGCGGCGGCGAGGTCTCGGTGGCCCCGGTGGACCGCGCCGGGCGGGTGGACGCGCAGGCCTTCGGCGCCCTGCTGCGGAGCGACACCGCGCTGGCCGCCCTGCAGAGCGCCAACCACGAGGTGGGCACCGTCCAGCCGGTCGGCGAGGTGGCCGAACTGTGCGCCGCAGCCGGGGTTCCGCTGCTGGTCGACGCCGCGCAGAGCGCCGGACGGATGGACGTCCCGGCGGGCTGGTCGCTGCTGACCGCGAGCGCCCACAAGTGGGGCGGACCGCCCGGGGTCGGTGTCCTCGCCGTGCGCAAGGGCGTCCGGTACGCCTCGCCGCTGCCGGCCGACGAGCGCGAGGGCGGGCGGGTGCCCGGCTACGTCAACGTCCCGGCGATCGTGGCCGCGGCCGCCTCGCTGCGCGCCGTCCGGGCGGAGGCCGAGCGGGAGAACGCCCGGCTGCACGCCCTGGTGGAGCGGATCCGCGGCCGGGTGCCGCAGCTGGTGCCCGAGGTCGAGGTGGTCGGCGACCCGGTGCGGCGGCTGCCGCACCTCGTCACCTTCTCCTGCCTGTACGTGGACGGCGAGGTGCTGCTGACCGAGCTGGACCGGGCGGGCTTCGCGGTCTCCTCCGGCTCCTCCTGCACCTCCTCCACCCTGACGCCGAGCCACGTGCTGGCCGCCATGGGCGTACTCACCGAGGGCAACGTCCGGGTCTCGCTGCCGTACGGGACGGCCGAGGCCGACGTGGAGCGCTTCCTCGGCGTGCTGCCGGACGTGGTCGCCGGGGTCCGCGCCCCGCTCGGGCTGGACCTGCCGGCGCCGGCGGGCGACGCCGGGTCACTGCTCGTCATCGACGCGCTCGGCAAACGGTGCCCGCTGCCGGTGATCGAGCTGGCGAAGCGGATCGGCGAGGTGCCGGTGGGCGGCACCGTCGCCGTGCTGGCGGACGACGAGGCGGCCCGGCTGGACGTCCCGGCCTGGTGCGGGATGCGCGGTCAGGAGTACGCCGGGGAGGCCCCGGCCGCCGACTACGGCGGCGACCGGGGCTCGGCCTACCTGGTGGTGCGCCGCTCCTGACCGGGGCGGACGACCAGGGCCCGTCCGCTAGACCAGGTGGGTGCGGATCTCCGCAGCGGCCTCGGCCCCGTAGGCGTCCTCGATCCGCTTGAGGAAGGCGGCCGGACGCAGGTCGTACTCCTGGGTGCCGACGGTCTCGATCACCAGGGTGGCGAGCATGCAGCCGAGCTGGGCGGCGCGCTCCAGGTCGAGGCCCCAGGACAGCCCGGACAGGAAGCCGGCCCGGAAGGCGTCGCCGACGCCGGTCGGGTCGACCTTGGCCTCCTCGGCCGGGCAGCCGACCACGATCGGGGCCTCGCCCTTGCGCTCGATCCGGACGCCCTTGCTGCCCAGGGTGGTGACCCGGGTGCCGACGCGGGTGAGCAGCTCCTCGGCGTCCCAGCCGGTCTTGGTCTCGATCAGCGCGGCCTCGTACTCGTTGGTGAAGAGGTACGAGGCGCCGTCCACCAGCTCGCGGATGTCCTCGCCGTCCAGGCGGGCCAGCTGCTGGGAGGGGTCGGCCGCGAAGGCGTAACCGCGGGTGCGGCACTCCTGGGTGTGGCGGACCATGCCCTGGGGGTCGTCGGCGCCGACCAGGACGAGGTCGAGACCGCCGACGCGGTCGGCGATCGGCTTGAGCTCGATGTTGCGGGCCTCGGCCATGGCACCGGTGTAGAACGAGGCGATCTGGTTGTGGTCCTCGTCCGTGGTGCACATGAAGCGGGCGGTGTGCCGGGTCTCGGAGATGTGGACGGAGTTGCAGTCCACGTTGTTGCGCTCCAGCCAGCTGCGGTACTCGGCGAAGTCCGCGCCGGCGGCGCCGACCAGGATCGGCCGGAGCCCGAGCACGCCCATGCCGAACGCGATGTTCGGCGCGACGCCACCGCGGCGGATGTCCAGGGCGTCGACCAGGAAGGACAGCGACACGGTGTGCAGCTGCTCGGCGACGAGCTGGTCGGCGAACCGACCGGGGAACGTCATCAGGTGGTCGGTGGCGATCGAGCCGGCGACGGCGATACGCACGGGGGTCTCCTCAGGATGGCAACAGGGCCAGCGGGGGCGAGTGAACCCACTCACGGTACCCGTCCGGCACGGCACGCCAGCAAGAGTCCCGCAAGCTGCCGGTCGCCTTCCCCGCCATGGTGGCACCCCGGACCCCCCAACGTGTACTACCTCCGGGTAGCACTGGTGGGCCCACCGGGCCGGGCCTAGGGTCGGCCCCATGGAGCCCTGCCGCGATCGGGCGGGGCCCGTCCTCGACCGTGGCGATGCGGCCACGGCCCTTGATCGGAGCGATGCCCGATGATGTCCGACCCCTTCCCGCCGAGCGCCCGCCGGGCCGACGCGGACACCGAGACCCTCGACGCGCTGGTCCGCTCCTCCCGGCGGCTGCGCCGGTTCTGGCCGGTGGTGACGGCCGGGCCGGAGCCCGCCGCCCCCGCGTCCGTCGGCGTCCGGGTGCCGTCCGGGGCGCAGCGGCTGGTCGCCGGGATGGCCGAGTACGGCATGTGAGGACCGGGGAACCGGATCCGACCGGGGCACGTCACATCCGCGCGGTGCGGCCGAGGAGGCCGCCCCGCTGAGCCCTCGGGAGGATGCGCAGATGGATCTGGAGACGATGCCCCGCCGCGGTCGGCGGGCGGTGGCCCTGGCGGTGGCCGCGCTGGCGGCGGTGGTGACCCTGGCCGGCTGCAACGACGGCGGCAAGGGCTCCGGGGACTCGGCGGCGAGCACCGCCACGGCCTCCGTGAGCAGCTCGGCCCCGCCGAGCGGTTCCCCGACGGCCCCGGCGGACTCCGGCTCGCCGTCCGCGCCGGCGCCCGCGGGGGGCCCGTCGGGCAAGGCGACGCCGACCCCGGCCGAGCCCGCACCCGGGCGGCCCACGACGCCGGCCACTCCCCCGCCCAACGGGATCGCCCCCGGTGAGCCCAACCCGGCCGGTGGCGGCCCGGCCAACTCCAACGTCCGGCCGCCGACCGGCTACCGGCTGGACGGCAGCAACAAGCTGACCGTCTACTTCTTCGGCGGGGTCTGCACCACGTACGCGGTGAAGGCGGACGAGTCGCAGCCGGGCCAGGTGGGCGTGGTGATCGTGCCGGGCCCGCCGACCGTCCAGCCCGGGCACGTCTGCACCGCGATGGCCAAGCGGCAGGCCGTCTCCGTCGACCTGCGCTCGCCGCTGGCCGGGCGGACGGTGGTGGACCGGACGAGCGGCCAGGAGGTGCCGATGGAGGGCGACGCCCACGCGGGCCCGGACCCGGTCACCCCGGACGGCGCCGCGCGCTAGGCCCTGTCCGGCCGGTGCCGCGCACGGTGGAACGCGGAAGGCGGCGCCCCCGGGCAGACCGCCGCCGCCCCGCGGG
>NZ_JBHWIV010000060.1:0-47307 GCF_042731675.1 Kitasatospora sp. NPDC059827
GTGGGCGGTCTGAAAATCACCCGTTACGCCGCTCTCCGCACCCACCCCCTCCACCGCCCCCTCCCGCAGCGCGTCCCTCTCGCCTTGGTCGGGTGAGGGGGAGGGGGGTGGTTGCTGTGGGTGGGTGGGGGAGGGGGGTGGGTGCTGTGCGGGGGTGCGGGGGTGTGGGGGTGTGTGCCGGTTCGGTGACCGGGGTGTTGTGGGTGGGTTGCAGGCCGGGGGGTGGGGTGCCGGGGTGGGGTGGGGTGGTGGGAGGGTGGCGGGGGTTGAACGGGAGTGGGGGCGGCGGTGGGCGGACGGCTGGTGGGCGCGGCGGTGGCCGGGGTGCTGGTGTTCGGGGGCGGGGTGGCGGTGGCCGGTCCGGCCTCGGCGGTGCCGGTGGTGCGGCCGACGGCGTCGGCGTCGGCGGGGGTGGGGGGAACGGGCCCCGGGCGGGTGCACTCGGTGCGGACCGGGTTGAGGGCGCACCAGATCACCGAGCACTCCGCCGTTGCGCGGCACAAGCGCAAGGCCCGGCGCAGTGTGGTCGGCCGGGCGCTCGACGCGCTGTTCGGCTGGTTCGCCCTCGCCGCGCTGGGGGTGCTGCTGGTCGTGGTGCTGCTGGTGTACGCGCTCAGGCGTCGGCGGCAGGCGGGTTGAGGGCCCGTAGGGCGGCGTCGACCAGGCGGTCGGCGTGCTCGTGGGTGAGCGGGCCGATCCGGTACTGCCAGCGGTAGTAGATCGGGCCGTAGAGCAGTTCGACGGCGAGGTCGAGGTCGGCGTCGGGGGCGAGTTGGCCGGCCTCGCGGGCGGTGCGGAAGCGGTCGCGGGTGACCTCCAGCAGCGGGTCCAGCAGCCGGGTGCGGTACTCGGCGTGCAGCGCCGGGTCGTTGAGGATCTCGGCGATGATGGCGCGGTAGGTGCGGTCGGTGCCCGGGTCGGTGAGTTCGTCGCTGGTGGGGCGCAGGACGGCCCGTAGGTCGGCGGCGAGGTCGCCGGTGTCGGGGAGCGCCAGGCCGCCCTCGTGCTGGTTGGCGGCGAGGAAGGCGTCGAAGACGACGGCTCCCTTCGAGGGCCACCACCGGTAGATGGTCTGTTTGCCGACCCCGGCCCGGGCGGCGATCGCCTCGATGGTCAGCTTGCCGTAGCCGATCTCGGCGATGAGTTCGGTGGCGGCGGCGAGGACGGCGGCGCGGGAGCGCTCGCTGCGGCGGGCGGGGTCGGGGGCGGTTCTGGAGGCCATGGGGAAAAGTCTATGCGCAATGGCTAGACGAGACGTATCGTCTTGCCATGCCCGATGGCGAGACGGTCCGTCTCGTCTCATTCGCCGTTCCCGGAGGTTCTCATGACCCGCCCCCGCCCCGCACACATCCTGATGGTCTCCGTCCCGGCGCACGGGCACGTCAATCCCGGCCTCGCGGTGATCGCCGAACTGGTCGCCCGGGGCCACCGGGTCAGCTACGTCAACGACCCGTCCTTCCGGGAGGTCGTCGAGTCCACCGGCGCGGTGTTCGTCCCCTATCCGAGTGCGCTGCCGCTCGCCGACGACCCGGCCGGCTGGCCGGCGGACCCGGTGGCGATCCAGGACGTGTTCCTGGACGACGCGCTGTCGATGTGGTCCGTACTGCTGGAGAACTTCGAGGGCGACCGGCCCGACCTGGTGCTCTACGACATCGCGGGCTTCGCCGGGCGGGCGCTCGGTGAGCGGCTGGGCGTGCCGGTGGTGCAGCTGTCCTCCAGCTTCGTCGGCTGGGACGGCGTGGAGGAGGACCTGGCCGAGGTCTTCGAGGCGATCCGCAACGGCCCCGGCGGTTCCGAGCACTACCGCCGGTTCGGGGCGTGGCTGGCCGGGGCCGGCGCGGTGGAGCGCGACGTGGAGGCCTTCAAGAACCGCCCGGAGCGGTGTGTCGCGCTCGTCCCGCGCGCGCTCCAGCCCCATGCGGACCGGGTCGACGGGCGCCGGTTCGACTTCGTCGGCCCCTGCTTCGGCGACCGCTCCCACCAGGGGCGGTGGGAGCGCCCGGCGGACGCCGAGAAGGTGCTGCTGGTCTCGCTGGGCTCGGCCTTCACCGATCGGCCGGCCTTCTACCGGGCCTGCGTCGAGGCCTTCGGCGACCTGCCGGGCTGGCACGTGGTGCTCCAGATCGGCAAGCACACCGACCTGGCGGAGTTGGGGGACGTGCCGGACGCCGTGGAGGTGCACCGGTGGGTGCCGCAACTGTCGGTGCTCGCCCAGGCGGACGCCTTCGTCACCCACGCGGGGATGGGCGGCTCCAGTGAGGGGCTGTTCCATGCCGTGCCGATGATCGCGGTGCCGCAGGCCGTCGACCAGTTCGCCAACGCGGACGCGTTGGAGGGGCTCGGTGTCGCCCGTCGGCTGGATACGGGGGCGGCCACCGCGGCGGCGCTGCGGGGCGCGTTGCTGGAGCTGGTCGGGGATCCGGCGGTGGGGGAGCGGCTGGCGGTGCTGGCCGCCGCGGGTCGGGCCGAGGGCGGTACGGCGCGGGCGGTGGACCTGATCGAGGCCGAGTTGAAGGGGTAGGGCGGGCGGGGGTGCCCCGGGCGTGCGGTCCGGATCCGGGCGGCGGAGAATCCGCACAGCGGAGAATCCGGATGGCGAGCAGCTGTTGTCATATCTTCATTCACCTGGTGTGATTGTGTATATGGATATGCACAGTGCTGTGGCCCCCGACGCTCCGCTGGTCCAGGTCGGCAAGGCCGACGTCAGTGCGGAGGACGTACTGGCCGTCGCCCGGGGCAACGCCCGGGTCGAGATCGGCCCCGACGCGCTCGCCGAGATGGCGGTCGCCCGCGCCCGGATCGACGCCCTCGCGGCCGAACCGCGCCCCGTCTACGGCGTGTCGACCGGCTTCGGCGCTCTCGCCGTCCGGCACATCAGCCCCGAGCTGCGCGCCCAGCTGCAGCGCTCGCTGGTGCGCTCGCACGCCGCCGGGATGGGCCCGGCCGTCGAGCGCGAGGTGGTCCGCGCGCTGATGTTCCTGCGGATGAAGACCCTGGCCTCCGGCCGTACCGGCGTCCGGCCGCTGGTCGCCCAGACCATGGCCGCCCTGCTGAATGCGGGCATCACCCCGGTCGTGCGGGAGTTCGGCTCGCTCGGCTGCTCCGGTGACCTCGCGCCGCTGTCGCACTGTGCCCTGGTGCTGATGGGCGAGGGCACCGCCACCGGCCCGGACGGCGAGGAGAAGCCGGTCGCCGAACTGCTCGCCGCCGCCGGGATCGAGCCGGTCGAGCTGCTGGAGAAGGAGGGCCTGGCCCTCATCAACGGCACCGACGGCATGCTCGGCATGCTGGTGATGGCCATCGCCGACCTCCAGCGGCTGTTCACCACCGCCGACATCACCGCCGCGATGAGCCTGGAGGCGCTGCTCGGCACCGACAAGGTGCTCGCCCCCGAGCTGCACGCCCCGATCCGCCCGCACCCGGGCCAGGCGCTCAGCGCCGCCAACATGCTCGCCGTGCTCAAGGACTCCGGCCTCACCGGCCATCACCAGGACGACGCGCCGCGCGTCCAGGACGCCTACTCGATCCGCTGCGCCCCGCAGGTCGCCGGGGCCGGCCGGGACACCCTGGCGCACGCCCAGCTGGTCGCCTCGCGCGAGCTCGCCGCCTCGGTGGACAACCCGGTGGTGCTGCCGGACGGCCGGGTGGAGTCCAACGGCAACTTCCACGGCGCACCGGTCGCCTACGTGCTGGACTTCCTCGCCATCGCCGCCGCCGACCTCGGCTCGATCTCCGAGCGCCGCACCGACCGGCTGCTCGACAAGGCCCGCTCGCACGGCCTGCCGGCCTTCCTGGCCGACGACCCCGGCGTGGACTCCGGCCTGATGATCGCCCAGTACACCCAGGCGGCGCTGGTCAGCGAGAACAAGCGGCTCGCCGTCCCGGCCTCGGTCGACTCGATCCCGTCCTCCGCGATGCAGGAGGACCACGTGTCGATGGGCTGGTCGGCCGCCCGCAAGCTGCGCCAGGCCGTCGACAACCTCGGCCGGATCCTCGCCGTCGAGCTGACCGCCTCGGCCCGCGCGCTGGAGATCCGTCAGCAGGCCGACACGGCCGGCCGGATCGCCCCGGCCACCGCGGCCGCGATGGCCGCCGCCCGCGAGGCGGGGGTCGGCGGGGCGGGCCGGGACCGCTTCCTCTCGCCGGACCTGGAGGCCGCCGCCGCGCTGGTCGCCTCCGGGGACCTGGTGCGGGCGGTGGAGCGGGTCACCGGGCCGCTGGCCTGAGACGGCAGCGGTGCGGGACGGCTGGGGCTCAGTCCCAGTCGTTCCGCGACCGGCGGTCGTTCCGCTCGTCGCGGTCGCGGCGGTTGCCCAGCGCGGCGGCGAAGTTGACCCCGACGATGCCCGCCCAGCAGGCCAGCAGTCCGGCGAAGCCGCCGCCGGCCGGGTTGCTCGCGATCGCGGTCAGCGGGATGCCCAGGGCCAGCGAGACCACCGCGAGCTTGTTGCCGGACCGGTTGGAGGACCAGCCGCGGTGGGGGCGGCCGTGGTGCCGGTCCCGGTGGTGGGACGGCTCGTAGTCGTCCAGCCGCGCGGCCACCGAGCGCTCCACCCGGGCGTCCAGGCGGGCGTCGAGGCGCTTCATGAAGGAGTCGAGGAGCTCGTCCTCGTACTCCTTGCCGAGTTCCTTGCGGGCCTGGAGGGTGGCGTCGAGGTCGCGCCGCAGTTCGTCCTGGCGAGTGTCCATGCCAGTAGCGTGGCGCCACCGCCGGGCCCGGTCCATCCGTTCGCGGGGGGAATCCGGGCGGGCTCAGGGAGAAATCAGGGTTACCCCGAGGCCGCACCCGGAACGTCCGCTCTTCGGTGCCTTCTGTCCGGCACGACGTCCGAACCGTGGGACGTCTCATGAAGCGTCCCGTCGTACGAGACGTCTTTGCCAGCGGCGGCACTCTGCTGCACAGTCGTCGTCCGAACCGCACGCATCCGGAGGTACCGCTGATGACCGCCACCGACGAGGCCGGCACCGTCGGTCCCTCCGCCCGGCTGCTCCAGCTGTTCGAGGGCCACCGGCTGACCCCCACCCAGCGGCGGATCGCCCACTCGCTGGTCCGGCACGCCAACGAGGCCCCGTTCCTGTCCAGCGTCGAGGTCGCCGAACTCGCCGGGGTCAGCCAGCCCTCCGTCACCCGCTTCGCCGTCGCCCTCGGGTACGACGGCTACCCGGCACTGCGCAAGCAGCTGCGCGAACTCGGCGCCGGCGAGCCCGCCGCGCCCGAGACCCCGGACGACGCGGTGCGCAACGAGCACCAGCAGGCCGTCCTCGCCGAGATCGCCCACCTGCGCCACCTCGCCGAGCTGCTCGCCGACCCCGAACCGATCACCCGGGCCGCCCGGCTGCTCGCCGCCTCCCGCCCGCTGCCGGTGCTCGGCCTGCGGGCCGCCTCGGCCCAGGCGCGCGGCTTCGCGTACTTCGCGGCCAAGGTCCACCCGGACATCCGGCTGCTGGACGAAGGCGGCAGCATGCTCGCCGACCGGCTGGAACAGGCCACCGCGGCGGGAGCCACCGCGCTGCTCTGCTTCGCGCTGCCGCGCTACCCGCGGGAGTTGATGGACGCCCTGGTGGTCGCCCGGGACTGCGGGCTGACCGTGCTCACCGTCGCGGACAGCGCCTTCTCGCCGGTCGCCAAGCTCTCCGACCTGATGCTGCCGGCCGCCGTCGGCACCGGGCTGGTCTTCGACACCGCCTGCGCGCCGATGATGCTCGGCCGGGTGCTGCTGCAGAGCATGTGCGACGAACTCCCGGGGGCGGAGGCCAGGTTGGAGGCGATCGAGCAGTCCGCGGCGGCCCGGGGCCTCTTCTTGGAGTAGGGCCCGGCCTGGAGTAGGCCCGGCCTGGAGTAGGCCCGGCCCGGAGTGGGCCCGGCCTGAGTGGGCCCGGCCCGGAAACAACGGCCGAAGGACTACTCGTCACGAAGCCGGGCATCCCCTAGTGCAGGGGGTGCCGCCCATGCGCGTGATCCACGAGATGAAGTTCGTCGCCCGCCTTGCCTCGGGCTCCGACGAATGGTCCTGCCCCGCCTGCGGACGCCGCGTCACCCTGCGGCGCCTGCCCGAACCCGAACTGACCGTCCTCGACCCGGGCGACGAGTCCGCCGTGCACGTCGGCGTCATCGAACCCGACGCCCGTGCGTCGGCGGCCGCCGAGAAGTACGGCCTCGGCCCGGTCCAGAACATCCCCCGCCCACCGACCCCGCCCGCCCCCGACGCCGCCGACCGCCGCTGGCTCGCCGAGATCGGCATCGACTGGGACGGCGACGAGGCGGCGTGAATCAGGCGCGGGGGGCGTAGAGCGGCAGATCAGAGGTGTCCAGCTCGGCGGGCAGCGGAGCGGGCAGCGGGACGGGCTCGCCGTACTTGCCGTGCAGGACGCCCTGGTACTCGCCGTCGCGAGGGTGCGTACGGAGGGTCCAGGTGCCCTTGCGGGGGTCAACCGCGAGCAGGACCGGTACACCCGCGATCGCGTACCAGCTGGTTTTGGCTGTGATGAGACTGACTCGCTCAGAGGTGGAGATGACCTCGATGGCGAGCTCGACGTCGTGCGGGTCGGCCAGCCACTCGTCGTCGTCCTCCCAGTCGCGGGGCAGGACGACGAGGTCGGGTGTGGCGTAGTCCTCCGCATTGTCGGGCATGGTGATCGACGAGACCTCGTAGGCGCCCAGGCTTTCGGGGAGTCCGGCGTCGAGTTGGCGGGATAGGCGCTTGGTGGTCCCTGCGTGCTTGCCGCGAGGAGTCGGGGACATCACCAGGGTTCCTCCGATGATCTGGACGCGAAGTCCGGTGCTGCGCTCGATCTCCTCCGCCACGTCCCGGAGTCTGCCGGGCCGCACGCTGATGGCCGTCATCGTGTCCTCCGCTCCCTGGTACTGGGCCGAGTGGCTGGTGTTCGCCCGGGTTCAGGCTAGCGCGCCAAGTCGGCCGGTGCCGTTGCTGATCGGATTGTTTCGGGGTCTGGTCGAAAGCCGGTTGTCTAGTTATATTCAGTCGAGCAGAACTTGAATGAATCCATCCGCAGGGAGGCCGGGACATGGTGCAGCAGCAGACGAGCGGGCCGCGCGAGGTGCGTGCGGCGCGCGGGACGGGGCTCACGACGCAGGGGTGGCAGCAGGAGGCTGCCCTGCGGATGCTCATGAACAACCTCGACCCCGAGGTGGCCGAGCACCCGTCGAAGCTGGTGGTGTACGGCGGCACCGGAAAGGCCGCGCGGGACTGGCGCTCCTTCGACGCCATGGTGAGGACGCTGCAGGGGCTCAAGCAGGACGAGACCATGCTGGTCCAGTCCGGGCGGCCGGTCGGCGTCATGCAGACCCACGAGTGGGCGCCGCGCGTGCTCATCGCCAACTCCAACCTGGTCGGCGACTGGGCCAACTGGGAGGAGTTCCGCCGGCTGGAGAGCCTCGGGCTCACCATGTACGGCCAGATGACCGCCGGCTCCTGGATCTACATCGGCACCCAGGGCATCCTCCAGGGCACCTACGAGACCTTCGCCGCCGTCGCCAACAAGCGCTTCAACGGCAGCCTGGAAGGCACCATCACCCTCACCGCCGGCCTCGGCGGGATGGGTGGCGCCCAGCCGCTGGCCGTCACCATGAACGGCGGCGTGGCGATCTGCATCGACTGCGACCCGTCCCGGATCTCCCGCCGGATCGAGCATCGCTACCTGGACGTCGAGGCCAAGGACCTGGGCCACGCGCTGGAGCTCGCCACCGCCGCCCGCGACAAGAAGCAGCCGCTCTCCATCGGCCTGCTGGGCAACGCCGCCGAGCTCTTCCCGCAGCTGCTCGCGATGGACGCCCCGATCGACATCGTCACCGACCAGACCAGCGCCCACGACCCGCTGAGCTACCTGCCGGTCGGCGTCGCCTTCGACGACATGGCCGACTACGCGGCCGCCAAGCCCGCCGAGTTCACCCAGCGCTCGCGCGAGTCGATGGCCGCCCACGTCGAGGCCATGGTCGGCTTCCTGGACCGCGGCGCCGAGGTCTTCGACTACGGCAACTCGATCCGCGGCGAGGCCCAGCTGGCCGGCTACGACCGCGCCTTCGCCTTCCCCGGCTTCGTCCCGGCGTACATCCGCCCGCTGTTCTGCGAGGGCAAGGGCCCGTTCCGCTGGGCGGCCCTGTCCGGTGACCCGCAGGACATCCACAAGACCGACAAGGCCGTCCTCGACCTCTTCCCGGAGAACGAGTCGCTGGCCCGCTGGATCAAGCTGGCCCAGGAGAAGGTGCACTTCCAGGGCCTGCCCGCGCGCATCTGTTGGCTCGGCTACGGCGAGCGCGACAAGGCCGGCGAGCGCTTCAACGACATGGTGGCCTCCGGCGAGCTGTCCGCGCCGATCGTGATCGGCCGCGACCACCTGGACTGCGGTTCGGTGGCCTCCCCGTACCGCGAGACCGAGGCGATGCTGGACGGCTCGGACGCGATCGCCGACTGGCCGCTGCTCAATGCCATGGTCAACGTCGCCTCCGGCGCCTCCTGGGTGTCCATCCACCACGGCGGCGGCGTCGGCATCGGCCGCTCGATCCACGCCGGCCAGGTCACCGTGGCCGACGGTACGGCGCTCGCGGGCGAGAAGATCCGCCGGGTCCTCACCAACGACCCGGGCATGGGCGTCATCCGGCACGTGGACGCCGGCTACGACCGTGCCGTCGAGGTCGCCGACGAGCGTGGCGTGCGCGTTCCCATGGGTGAACTGTGACCTCTACGTTCAACGAGATGTGGGCGGAGCTGCTCCCCGTGGGCCGCTCCGCCGCCTCCGGCGGCTACCGCCGCTTCGCCTGGAACTCCGCCGACGCCGAGTGCCGCGCCTGGTTCGAGCAGCAGGCCCGCGACCGCGGCCTGACGTACGAGCTGGACCGCAACGGCAACCAGTGGGCCTGGCTGGGCGACCCGCACGGCCAGGGCGCGGTCGTCACCGGCTCGCACCTGGACTCCGTCCCGGACGGCGGCGCCTACGACGGCCCGCTCGGGGTGGTCTCCTCCTTCGCCGCGCTGGACGAACTGCGCGCCAGGGGAGCGGAGTTCACCAAGCCGCTGGCGATCGTCAACTTCGGTGACGAGGAGGGCGCCCGGTTCGGCGTGGCCTGCATCGGCTCCCGGCTGACCGCCGGGCTGCTGTCCCGCAGGGCCGCGTACGAGCTGCGCGACGCCGACGGCCTGCGCCTGCCCGACGCGATGGAGAAGGCCGGCTACGACCCGACCGCGATCGGCGCGGACGAGGAACGGCTGTCCCGGATCGGCGCCTTCGTCGAACTCCACGTCGAGCAGGGCCGCTACCTCACCGAGGAGCAGCCGGTCGGCGTGGCCGGGGCGATCTGGCCGCACGGCCGCTGGCGCTTCGACTTCCACGGCGAGGCCAACCACGCGGGCACCACCCGGATCGAGGACCGCCGCGACCCGATGCTGACGTACGCCAACACCGTGCTCGCCGCCCGCAAGAAGGCGAAGCTGGCGGGCGCGCTGGCCACCTTCGGCAAGGTCGCGGTGGAGCCCAACGGCACCAACGCGATCGCCTCGCTGGTGCGCGGCTGGCTGGACTCCCGGGCCGCCGACGAGCGGACGCTGACCGAGCTGGTCGCCGAGATCGAGCGGGCGGCCGCCGAGCGCGGTGAGCGCGACGGCGTCCGGGTCGAGCTGACCCGCGAGTCGTACACCCCCGTGGTGGACTTCGACGGCCCGCTGCGCGACCGGCTCGCCAAGCTGCTCGAAGCCCCGGTGCTGCCCACCGGCGCGGGACACGACGCCGGGATCCTGGCGTCCGCGATCCCGACCGCCATGCTGTTCGTGCGCAACCCCACCGGGGTCTCGCACTCCCCGGCCGAGCACGCCGAGGAGGCCGACTGCCTGGCCGGGGTCTCCGCCCTCGCCGACGTACTGGAGGACCTGGCGTGTCAGTGACCCCTTCGGTCAGCTACTGGGCGGAGCACGCCTGGCTGCCGCACCACAACGGGCCGGTGGTCGAGCCGGACGTGCTGATCGTGGTCGGCGCCGACGGGCGGATCGCTCGGGTGGAGCCGGACAGCGGGCCCTGCCCGCCCGGCGCCGTCCGGCTCGACGGACTGCTGCTGCCCGGCCAGGCCAACGCCCACTCGCACGCCTTCCACCGGGCGCTGCGCGGGCACGTCCAGGTCGGCTCCGGGACCTTCTGGACCTGGCGCGACACCATGTACCGGTTCGCTGGCGCGCTCGACCCGGACAGCTACCTGGCGCTCGCCACCGCCGTCTACGCCGAGATGGCGCTCGCCGGGATCAGCGCCGTCGGCGAGTTCCACTACCTGCACCACGCGCCCGGCGGCGCCCGCTACACCGACCCGAACGCGATGGGCGAGGCGCTGATCGAGGCGGCGGGCCGGGCCGGCATCCGGATCACCCTGCTGGACACCTGCTACCTGTCGGCCGGCTTCGGGGCCGAGCCCACCCACCCGCAGCTGCGGTTCAGCGACGGCGACGCCGAGGCCTGGGCCGCCCGCGCGGACGCGCTCAAGCCGCGTGAGCACGCCCGAATCGGGGCCGCCATCCACTCCGTCCGGGCCGTCCCGGCCGAGCAGTTGGGCACCGTCGCGCACTGGTCGGCGATGCGCCAGGCGCCGCTGCACGTCCACCTGTCCGAGCAGACCGCCGAGAACGACGCCTGCCTCGCCGCGCACGGCGTCACCCCGACCCGGCTGCTCGCCGACCACGGCGCGCTCGGCCCGCGCACCTCGGCCGTGCACGCCACCCACCTCACCGACGAGGACGTCGAGCTCCTCGCGGACTCGGGGACGACCGTCTGCATGTGCCCCACCACCGAGCGGGACCTCGCCGACGGCATCGGCCCGGCCCGCCGGCTCGCCTCGGCGGGCAGCCCGATCTCCCTGGGCAGCGACAGCCACGCGGTGATCGACCCGTGGGAGGAGGCCCGGGCGCTGGAGCTGGACGAGCGGCTGCGGACGCGGACGCGCGGCCACTGGACGGCAAACGGGCTGCTGCGGGCGGGTGGGGAGGACGGCCACGCCTCGCTCGGCTGGCCCGAGGCGGGGAGGATCGAGGCCGGGGCGCTCGCCGACTTCACGGCGATCGCGCTGGACTCGGTGCGGACGGCCGGGCCGCCTGCGCGGCTGGGCGCCGAGATCGCGGTGTTCGCGGCCTCGGCGGCGGACGTCCGGCACCTGGTCGTCGGCGGGCGGCACGTCGTCCGGGACGGCGTGCACCAGCTGGTGGCCGACGTGCCGGGGGCGCTGCGGGCTGCCATCGGCGCGCTGGACTACTGAGCCCGTTTCAATCCCCTTAGGAAGGCGTTGTCTTGAGCACCAGGACCACCTTGATCACGGGCATCGGCAGCCTGGTCACCAACGACCCCGGGCAGGGCGGCGGGCCGCTCGGCCTGCTGAGCGATGCGGCCGTGGTCATCGACGGCGGCATGGTTGCGTGGGTCGGCCCGGCCGCGCAGGCCCCGGCGGCGGACGAGCGCTTCGACGCCGAGGGCCGGGCGCTGCTGCCCGGCTTCGTCGACTCGCACGCCCACCTGGTGTTCGCGGGGGACCGGACCGCCGAGTTCAACGCCCGGATGTCCGGGCAGGCGTACTCGGCCGGGGGTATCCGGACGACGGTGGCGGCCACCAGGGCGGCTTCGGACGCCGAACTGGACGCCAACCTGGCCGGGTTCGTCCGGGAGGCGCTGCGCCAGGGCACCACCACCATCGAGTGCAAGTCCGGCTACGGGCTGACGGTCGAGGACGAGGCCCGGGCTCTGCGGATCGCGGCCGCCCACACGCCGGAGACGACGTACCTGGGCGCGCACATCGTGGCCCCCGAGTACGCCGAGGACCCGGCCGGGTACGTCGAGCTGGTGACGGGGGAGATGCTCGACGCCTGTGCGCCGCACGCCCGTTGGGTGGACGTGTTCTGCGAGAAGGGCGCCTTCGACGGCGACCAGGCGCGGGCAGTGCTCACGGCGGGGATCGAGAAGGGCCTCACGCCTCGGGTGCACGCCAACCAGCTCACGTACGGGCCGGGCGTGCAGCTCGCGGTGGAGCTGGGGGCTGCGTCGGCTGATCACTGCACGCATTTGACGGACGAGGACGTGGCGGCGCTGGCCGGGTCGGCGACGGTCGCGACGCTGCTGCCGGGGGCGGAGTTCTCCACGCGGGCCGAGTACCCGAGCGGGCGGCGGCTGTTGGACGCGGGGGCGGTGGTGGCGCTGTCCACGGACTGCAACCCGGGGTCGAGTTTTACGAGTTCGATGGCGTTCTGCATCGCGGTCGCGGTGCGGGAGATGGGCATGACCCCGGACGAGGCGGTGTGGGCGGCCACGGCCGGTGGCGCCCACGCCCTGCGGCGGACGGACGTGGGGACGGTCGCGGTCGGCTCGCGGGCGGACCTGCTGCTGCTGGACGCGCCCTCGCACGTCCACCTGGCCTACCGCCCGGGCGTGCCGCTGACGGCCGCGGTCTGGCGCGCGGGCGTCCGCGAGGTCTAGGAAACCTGTAGACGGCCCCCGCGCCCCCGGGGTGGCGGGCGCGGGGGCTCTGCGTTAGGGCCCGTCTTCAATGCTGATCAAGTGATGATGGATCATGTTCGTCATAGTGCGTCATCATGAGCTCTTGGACGCCGAGTGGGCTGTGCTGTCACGATTCCTGCCTACTTCGAGGGTGGCCGGTCGTCCGCGCTCGGACGACCGGCTGGTGCTGAACGGGATCGTGTGGAAGCTGCGGACCGGCACGTCCTGGCGGGACGTGCCGGAGCGCTATGGCTCCTGGCAGACCTTGTACACGCGTTTCCGCGGGTGGGCGCTGGACGGCACGCTCTCTCGGATGCTCCACGCGATCCCGGCTGAGAAGGACACGGCCGGGGACATCGACTGGCTGGTGTCGGTCGACTCCATCATCGTGCAGGCCCACCAGCACACCCCAGGCGGCAGAAAGGGGTACCTGATCGGGACGAAGCGGGTGATCACGCCCTCGGCCGACCCTGCGGAGACCTGGGCACCACACTCCACCTGACCTGCGACGGGCGCGGCCGCCAACTCGGTTTCGTCCTGTCGGGCGGCAACACCAATGACTGCACCCGCCTCGAGGCCGCCCTGTTCGACCGTGACGTCTACCGGCTCCGCAACGTCGTCGAACCCTGCTTCAACTGCCTCAATCAATGGCGGGGCCTGGCCACCCGCTACGGCAAGACCAGCAAGTCCTACCAAGCCGCCGTCACCATCGCCTCAATCGTGCTCCGGATCTGATCTTTGAAGACGACTCCTAGCGGCGCAAGGACCGAGGTGGCGGTTGGTTGGTCAAGACGCCCCAGGACAGGCTGTCCGGCCCGGCGTTGCCAGGTCACAGAGGACAGTTGCCCGCCGTTCGTTCGGGCCCGATTCCCCGGGGCGAACGGAACCCGTCAAGCCCGTACCGCTCGCCACCATCGCCATGCACAGGTCCGTACGAGCGGGTTTGACCGAACCTGCCCGCCCCTGCAACTCGACAGCTGTCGGGGGACCCGACCGGAGTGGGCACCCTCGGCGATCCTGCGCACGCGATGCCTCTGCCGTTGCCGAGGGGCGGCCGGAACCAAGGTCGCATCGCTACTGTCCCATGAGAAGCTGGGCTGTTGATCCCACTTACGACCGAGGGGAGAGGTTCGTGGCAGAGGGATTCAAGGTGGATCTGGAAGCGTTGGACAACGCGGCCTCGGGCATCACGGACACCCTGGCAAAGCTGCACTTCAAGAAGGTCAGCGATCTCGACCACAAGAAAGAGGACATCGGGCACAGCCACCTAGCCGATGTCCTTGGGAAGTTCTGTACCCGCTGGGAGATCGGCGTCGAGAACCTGGCAAAGGACGCCACACAGGTCTCCCAACGCCTGAACGCGAGCGTGAAGGCCTATCGGGAGATGGAAGGGCAACTTGTCGGCCATCTTCACGGCACGCTGAGCCGCGACAGCGGCGACGACCCGGGGGCAAAGTAGTGGCCAAGGAGCTGGGGCAGACTGCTAGCGCGAACGATCTCGTCCCGGGAGACCCGGACGCGATCGCTTCGACCGCCGCCTGGCTCAAGAGCTATGGCGACACCCTCCACTCGACAGGCGAGGGGCTCAAGCGGATCGACACCGCTGATGGATGGTCAGGTGAGGCTGGCGAAGCGTTTCGAGGGGCCTTCAAGGGCGAGCCGCAGAAGTGGCTGGAAGCAGGTGACTGCTTTCATGATGCATCCACTGCTCTCACCGCCTATCAGACGACACTGACATGGGCCCAGGGGCAGGCCACGGATGCGATCCGTCAGTGGAACGAAGGCCAGGCCGCCACCGACAAGGCCAAGTCTGATCACCAAGACGCGGAGAAGAACGCCGGCCACGCGCTGCCCTTCACCGACCCGGGCGAGGCTACTCGGACAAATGCTCGACAAACACTCAGCACCGCGAGAAGTCAGGTGAAGAGTGCGGGCGACACGGCTGCCGACAAGATCGCCAAGGTTCGAGACAAGGCGCCAGAAGAGCCGGGTTGGCTCGACAAGGTAGGCGACTTCTTCTCCGACGCCGGGGACCTCCTCCTGGACGCCGGCAAGGTCGTCGTCGAGGATCTGGCCTCCGTGGGCAACGCCATGATCCACGACCCAGGCGCCTCACTCGAAATAGCGGGCGGTCTAGGGCTCGCGACTCTTGGGGCCGGCGGCGAGGTGTTGGGGTTCGGACTGGACATGACCGGTGTTGGCGCGGCGATCGGCGTGCCGGTAAACGTGGCCTCAGCGGGTGTCATCGCCACTGGTCTCAGCATCGCCGGCGTCGGCGCCAGCCAAATCGCCCAGGATGCGTTCGGGCCCGACCGGGTTCACATGGAGGGAAACGGCGGGGGTGGCGGAGGAAGCAGTTCGCCCAGTATGGAAACCCGGCCTTCGGGGTCACCCGACCCGAACGCCACCCCGGGAGGTCGCGTCACCCCCATCGAAAAGAGTGACGATGCGACGACGGTTCGCTCGATCACCCGGGAGAACGAGTCTGCTGACATCCTGGCAAAGAACGGCTACAAGGTCGAGCAGAACCCCAAGGTGCCTGGCGACAAGAACCCCGACTATCGCGTCGAGGGAGAAATCATGGACTGCTACGCGCCCACGACCGACAAACCTCGTGCCATCTCCCACAAGATTCAGGAAAAGGTGGACTCGGGCCAGGCTGACCGAATTATTCTGAATATGTCCGACACTCCGGTCGACATGGCTGCGATGCGAAAGCAGCTGAACGACTGGCCAGTCAATGGCCTCAAGGAGGTCAAAGTGATCGACAAGTCTGGCAACATAGTCCACCTCTACCCGTGACCCAACTGAGAAAGACGGCCGATATGGCTATTTCCTACAGCTTCGAATTGGCGACGCCACTCAGCGCCGGCGAGGTCGCGACGAACCTTGCGGCAGTCGTACAGGGACTGCGGCTGTCCGACGCATCAGCAGACGCCGACACGCTACTCGGCGACGGCGCACGGACGCTGAACGGCACTCGCATCCAGGTGATACCGAAGAGCCCAGCCCCATGGGGGGATCCGCTCATCGGAGGCCGTGTTTTCAGCCCGACCGTCGCGGTCATCTTCCGTCTCGACAAGATGGCCAATATCGCTGGCCAACAGGACGTCGTCGTTCGGCTTGCGGTCGAATTGTTGTTGAGGATTCCCGATGATGCGGTCCTTCACTATGACTTCGAGGAGATCTGGCTGACGCGCCGGGATGGTGGGCTGAGCATCAACGAACGTTCCGACCTCTGGCCCCAACACCGCCTCGCCATCCTCTCCCTGCCTTACCGTCGGCAGACCCAGGAGTTCGACTTCTCGGAGGAAGGCTGAAGGGTGCGTCCGTGACAAGGCACCTACGCGGGTCACGCACAAGCGGCTGAGCCTTTTATGCATTGGCTGCCCGCGAAGCTGATCGTGGGCCGCCAATGCCGCTCCAGATGAAGAACCGGTGAACCGGCAGCCTTCTGGCCACTGCGGCCACCGCACGTTGCCACCCGATCTGCCAAGAAATCGCACGTGTCCCAGGAGTAGGCCGAGGCCCGAGGCGCGGACGAGTGGCCGCCCGAACAGAAGAGCCCCCGACTCGGAAGGGTCGGGGGCTCTTCTATTGGAGGACAGCTCACGCGTCGCTGAACTCGCCGTCCACGGTGGCGTGGACGAACGTGGCCCACGCCTCGGAGGTGAAGCGCAGGCGGGGCCCGTCGGAGTCTTTGGAGTTGCGGACTATCCCCGGGCGACTGTCGTCGACTTCGATGAAGTCCCCGCCCTGTCCGTTGCTGTAACTACTCTTCCGTCACCGGGCAAGGTGTTTCCTCGGAGCGCATCGGTAAATCCTTTCATGCCGATCTGATCGCGGCCTCAGAGTCACCTGGAGAAAGGGAGTGAGCCCTGAACAGATCGTAGAGCCCCTGGCGGTGTAGGGCCCACGGCCCCCGGGTGGCGGGCGCGGGGCTCTTCGCTAGTCGAACTCGCCTGCTTTGGCGCCCTGGAGGAAGACGGCGAACTTGGCAGGCGTGGTGCGGACGATGACCTCACCATCGTCTGACTCACGGAGTTCGACCGCCCCATCGAGTGCTCGAACCTCAACGCAGTTGTTGTTCGCCTCACTGAAACTGGACTTCTGCCACTCGGTGCTACTCATACCTGTCGTTCATTTCCTTCATGATTGAGCGAATATGGTCTCGCGACTCGCTCTCCGGGAGTGCGACTGCTTCGATGCGCTCAAGGATTGCGCGGTAGCCCGCCAGCTGGGCGGGCGAGTCGAAGATGTGGGAGCCGTGTGACGAGTCGGCCTGGACGGTGTCCAGCTCCGGCACTGGCCCTTCCGCGTAGAGAAGGTTCTCGCTCGGGCCCGGGAAGTCGGCTGTGTCAAACGGGACTACTCGTAGTGAGATCCCCGGAAGCTCGGAGTCCTTGACGAGGGAGTCAAGCTGGCTTCTCAGTACTGTCGGTCCGCCGTACTGGATGCGCAGCGCTGCTTCGTGGACAAGCGCCAGATAGGGCGTCTCGCCGGACCGAAAGATCTGCTGTCTCCGCAGACGGAAGTTCATCCTGCGCTCGATTTCTCGGTCGGAGAGAGGTGTGAAACCTCTCGCGAACACTGCCGTGGCGTAGGAGCTCGTCTGGAGCTGTCCAGGGATGATGCCGATGGTGAAGCTCTTGAGTCGCTTGGCGTGACCTTCGATCTCGGCCACATCAATCGGCGCAGCTGAAAGTTCCTCCCGATACTCGTCCCACCAGGCCACGTTCCGCTCCCGGGTCATATCTGCGAGTGCTTCGACTAGAGGCGTGTTGACGCACATGCAGGCTTCCGCGATCTCGTTCAGGCGCTCCACGCTGACGGCTGACTTACCGTTCTCCATCTGGGTCACCAAGGCGGGGGTCACGCCGAGCAGGCCGGCGAGGTGACTGCCACCGAAACCGGCCTGCTCTCGCATCCGTCGAAGTTCGGCACCGAGCCGACGCTGACGAAGTGTCGGGATCCGGTTGGCCATGGCGTCCTCTCTGCGGGTACAGGCGCCAGTCTGCCGTGCAGTGCGTGCGCGCTGCCACCGGGCCCGGTACACGATCGGGGGAACGTTCGCGCAACCAGCTTAACTTTAAGGGCCAGTGCGCTATCGTCGCCTCAGCTCGATCCGACGGATCGTCAGTAATGCCTGCATCAAGGGCAGTAGGCGCCTGCTGCCCTCCCGCGCGCCGCAGAGCAGCCGCCGCCCCGGCCTGGCTCACGGCGACGTATCCGCCGTCTCCCCTCTCCCACACCACAGCCTCCCGGAGGTTCCCGTGTGCACCCGTAACACCCCCTCTCCCTCCCTCGTCCTCGTGCTTGCCCGGCAGGCCCTGCGGGACGCCCTGGCCCGCAGCGGCTGGAACCCGGACACCATCCACGACGCCGAACTCGCGCTCACCGAGCTGATCGTCAACGCCTGGCGGCACGGTGGCACCCCCGTGCCCGTCGTCTGGTTCTCCCTCCTCGGCCCCACCCTCCACGTCGCCGTCTCCGACGAGAGCGACGCCCTCCCCCAGCCCCGCACCCCCACCCACCTCGCCGAGACCGGACGCGGCCTCCAGCTGGTCGAGGGCCTCACCCACCGCTGGGGCGTCGACCCCCAGAAGTGCGGCAAGACCACCTGGTACCAGCTGGACGCCGCCTCGTGACCCGCGACCCCATCGCGCCCGACGACCCCCGCATGCGCGACTACACCGAACCCCAGATCACCACCCTGCTCGGCGAGTTGCACCGCCGCGGCCTCCCCCACGGCCTCCTCTGGGGCTCCGCCGCCCCCGGCGAGACCACCCTCGACGGCCGCATCCTCATCGACTTCGGCAACGCGCCCGTCAGCACCCTCCTCAACCTCCTCCACCTGCTCCGCGACCTGGAGCGCGACGAGGCCTGGCACCGGTGAACTACTTCATCGGCGCGATCCTCCTCGCCCTCCTCGCCCTCGCCCTCACCACCGTCGCCCTCGGCGCCATCGCCACCCTCAAGATCCAGCCCCCCGAGGACCGCGACTGAAACACGCGAAGGCCCCCGCCCACCCCGGGCGAGGGCCTCGCGGGCGACTGGCTAGGCGGCAGCCGACCGCGCGAGCGGGTGCCCGGGACGGGGTACGAGGGCGAGGCCGAGCAGGCAGCCTGCCACCAGGCCTGCGCCGTGGTTGTTCTGCAGGAGGCACAGCAGCATTCCCGCGGCAGGGATCAGGAGCACGTACCAGGTGTCCCGGAACGGTCGGCGCGGCGGGTTCGCGCCCAGCAGGCAGCTGACGGCCAGGGCGCCCAGCAGGGCGCAGACGGCCACCGAGTCGCCGCCGCCCTGGGTCGACCAGCCGGCGAGGCTGACCACGTGCGCCAGGATGCCGCCGACGAGGAAGACGACCAAGGTCCGCCACCACCCGAGGGCGGCCTCGGTGACGGCGCCGACCACGAGCAGGGCCGGCAGGTTGATCGCGATCTGCGTGATGCCCGAGGACTGCACCAGCAGCGCGCTCCCGGCTCGCCACCACTGCCCGTCCGACAGGGCGCCCGGTTGGCGCATCAGGTCGCCGACGACGGAGGGCACCGCGTACTGGACCACGGCCATCACCGCCATCACCGCGAACAGCGCGAGGGTGACCCAAGGGCGCCGCGCCAACGCCGCGCGGACCACGGCCAGCACTTCACCCGGCCCGGCGCCGCCGCCCGCGGGGCCACCGGTTCCGGAGCCGTTCGCCGGCCCGGCCAGCACCAGTGTCCGCACTCCCACGCTGACCACCACAGCGGCGCTCGCGTACAACCCGATCTCGTGCGGCGACATCGCCCATCCCCCCGTTCGAACAACTCGGGGCAACTCACCCCGTCAACGTGGCCCATCCTGGCAATCGGGCGCCGCCGCGCACCAGGCCCGATGATCACCGGATGCCCATGACAGCCGTCACAACGTGCAAGATCAGCGCGCCAGAACGAGTGGCCCGAGCCGGACGTGAAGCGCTTGCTGTCCGCCTTCGCGGGCGCCCGTGAGGACCCTGGGGACAGGGCCGCATCCCGCAGCTGACAGCGGCACAAAGCGAAGTGACAAGCGTGAAGATCACGAGGAGGATGTGCCCGGCTTCCTGCGCATGCGCAGGAAGCCTCCAGCATCCGATCCACAGGGGGGTCTTCCGTGCGCCAGCGTCATCTCGCCGGCCTTGCCATCGCCACCGTCACCGCACTGGGGGCCGGTTTGCCCGCCCCCGCGTCCGCGGTCGCCGACAGCACCACGCTGTTCGTCAACTCGGCCACGGGCTGTACCGATACGGGCAGCGGCTCCCAGGCCGCGCCGTTCTGCACCGTCCAGGCCGCCGTCGACGCCGCCCGGCCGGGCCAGACCGTCCAGGTGGCGGCGGCGAAGTACCGCGAGCAGGTCACGCTCAGCCACTCGGGAGAGCCGGGCCATCCGATCACCGTTCGGGGCGGCAACATTCGGAACGGCCAGAAGACACTGTCGTTCGTCGGAGTCAACCCGGGCGGGACGACCCCGGACTACGGCTTCGTCCTCAACGGTGTCCACGACGTCACGATCACGGGTTTCGGCATCGGGGGCGCCCTCGGATCCGTCCAGCTGAACGGCACCCAGCAGGTGACCCTGGACGGCAACATCATGGGCGGCGGATCGTCGTCGGGCCCGCAGACCGTCGGCGTCCACCTCAGCGGGACGGCCCAGGGCACCACGATCAGCCGGAACATCATCAAGGGCAGGCCCCACTTCGCCGTAGTCGTCGACGCGGGTGCGACCGGCACCGTGCTCACCACCAACGCCGTGGACAACCAGGCGGGCGGCGCCGGCATCCAGGTCACCGACGCCCCGGGGACGGTGATCACGAGCAACACCGTCAGCTCGGTCTGCGGCCCGGCCATCGGCCTGCTGGGCGACTCGTCCAGGGCCGTGGTCGAGAACAACGTCCTCGCCACCGCTGCCGACACCGGGCACAACGCCCCCGCCTGCGCCCCGGACCAGAGCACGGCGAAGCTCTCCGTCTCCACCGGCTCGGTACCGGGCACCGTCGCCGACTACAACCTGGCCGAACCCTTTGCCGACGGGCCGATCTACAGCTGGGCGGGCAGCAGCTACGCCACCGCGGCCGACTTCACCAAGGCCGTCCCGCAGCAGGGCGCCCACGACCTCACGACCGAAGCGCACTACAGCGGGAACGCCGACACGGAACTCCCCATCGGCTCCAACTCCGCCGCCGTCGACTCGGCCGACGCCGACGCACCCGGCGAGCTCAGCACCGACCTCTACGGCTACCAGCGGATCGACCACCCCTACGTCGCCAACACCGGTACCGGGTCGAAGATCTACGACCGGGGCGCATTCGAGTACACGACCTCGTCCCGCTTCATCCTGGTCGAGGGTCGGCCGTGGAAGATTCCGGCCGGGGCGTCGACCACCGTCGCGATCCGCGACCAGGAGACCTGGTCGCCGGTCGTCTCCTACACCATTGACTTCGGTGACGGAACCCCGACCGTGACGACCACGGAGCTCGCGGTCCAGCACACCTACCAGACCGCGGGTTCCTACCAGCCCACAGTCGTCGCCACTGAGCAGAACGGCGACACCACCACCAGTAACGGCACGGTGGAGGATGTCGTGCCGCCCGCCCCGCTCGTTCCCAAGCTGACGTTCTCGCCGGACGGAGTCCCGCTCGGGTACAGGATCTCGGGCTCCAGTTCCACGTCCGCGTGGTCGTTGACGGGCTTCACCGTCGACTTCGGCGACGGCAGCGCCCCCGTCGCCGCCGACGTCTTCGGAGACACCACCCACAGCTACGCCAACGAGGGCGACTACACCGTCACGCTGACCGTGACCGACGCGGGTGGCCGCAGCGAGCAGACCACGCAGCTCCTGCACGTCGCGTACCCGGCAGGCTCCTAGCCCCCGACGGCCGTGGTGCGGCTGCACTGGCCGTCGGCCGGTCGCTCGCCCCTTCGGCCCGGCGCAGGAAGTCGGCCCGGCTGACTTCCTGCGCAGCAGACGGGGTGCCGGTGGGGTGCCGGTGGGGTGCCTGCGGGGTTCGGGTGGGGCGTTAAGTCAGATGACCGATGTGGCGTGGCCCGGTGCGCTGGCAGCCTCTGCGGTGGGCCGTTCCGCGTCCGCCGGGGGCCACGCCCCGTGCGGGGTCGTCGTCGGAGCCGGGCCGCACCACGTCGTCACCACTCCGAGGCCCGCACGTCATCGCCGGGCTCACGGACCAGAAGGGCAGCAGCAGACATGACCGCACCACCCCGCACCCCACTGCACCGCCGCAGGGCCTCCGGGTTCGTCGCCGCGGTGACCGTCCTCCTCGCCGCGCTGGCCGCCGTCTTCGCGGGCACGGCCCCGGCCGGTGCGGTCACGCCCTGGCAGGAGACGAACCACAACGGCAGCACCCCCGACTCCCCGGCGATGGCGTTCTACGCGGGGAGCAACGTCGAGGTGATCCGGGGGCAGGACAACAACCTCTGGTTCAACGTCGACAACGGCGACTTCAACCACATCGGCGGCGTCACGTACGCCGCGCCGTCGATCACCGTGTTCCGCGGCGAGCTGTGGATCTGGCACACCGGCCAGAACGGCGACGTCTGGGGCCAGAACCTTGCCAACCCCGGTGAGTCCAACCACCGGCGCTGGTACTGGAACCGGCCCATCCAGTTCAGTACCCAGAACATCGGGGGCTCCGGTTCGGCCGGAAGTCCGACCCTGAGCCCGGCGGTCGCGGCCTCCCCGGACCTGCTGCACTTCATCGTGGTCGGCGCCAACGAGCGCATCTACCACGCGACCATGGGCGTGAACCGCAACTTCAGCCGCTGGACCGAACTGCCGGGCGGCGCCCGTACCGAGTCCGGGGCCGGCGCCTCGACCTCGCCCGACAACCGGCTGACGGTCGTCCACCGCGGCACCGACAACCGGATCTACCGCCAGGGTCTGAACGTCCTGTACTGGCAGTGGGACAACAACTGGCAGCAGGTCAGGAACACCTACACCAACGCCGCCCCGTCGGTCGCCTACAACTTCCACGACGGCCGGATGATCCTGGCCTGGCGCCAGGCCAGCTCCGGCCAGATCCTGGCCTCCGAGATCTCGACGACCTCCGCCGATTCGACGACCCCCCAGGGCGTGCCCAACGGCAACAACGTCACCAGCCCGTCGGCCCCGCGCGTGGACACCGAGCCGGACGGCGTCGGCCTGACCATCCGGGGCGGCAACTTCCTCGACGTCCGGGGCAACTACTACCGGAACAACATCGTCTACAACATCCACAACTACTACCCCAACTGACGCTTCTCCCGAAGCCGTCCTGCTGCCCCCTCGGGTCTCCGTCCCCCGACCCGAGGGGGCGTCCGTCATTCCGCGCCCAACGAGCGCCGCAGGAAGCCGAGTTCGTGCCGGAGCAGGTTCTCCACCGTCGCTTCGTCGGTCGGCCGGTGTCCGGCGCCGCGCAGCGGCAGGACTTCGTGCGGGCGGCCGGCGGCGAGGAGGGCGGCAGAGAGCCGCAACGCGTGGACTGGGAAGACGTTGTCGTCGGCGAGGCCCTGGACCAGGAGGAGGGGGCGGCTGAGCTTCGGGGCCTCGGTGATCAGGTCGCAGGAGTCGTAGTGCTCGGGGTGCTCGTCCGGGTGGCCGAGGAAGCGTTCCTGCCAGTGGGTGTCGTACAGCCGCTGGTCGGTGGGCGCGGCCCCGGCGGAGGCGGCGTGGAAGACGTCCGGGCGGCGCAGCACCGCGAGCGCGGCGAGGAAGCCGCCGTAGGACCAGCCGCGGATGCCGACCCGGCTGAGGTCGAGCAGTCCGGGGCGCAGCCGGGCGGTCTCGTGCAGGCCCTCGATCTGGTCCTCCAGGGCCGGCCCGGCCTTGTCGCCCCAGATGGTCTTCTCCCAGCGCGGCCCGCGTCCCGGGGTGCCGCGGCCGTCCACCACGAGCACCGCGAAGCCCTGGTCGGCGAACCACTGCGAGACCAGGCCGAACCACGGGTCGCCGGTGGTGACCTTCTGCATGGCCGGCCCGGCGTACGGGTCGAGGAGTACGGGCAGCGGGGCACCCCCGGGCCGGTGGCCGGTGGGCAGGAAGAGGTGGGCGCGCAGCTCGCGCGGGCCGAGGCGGAGCGGTTCGGGGCGGGCGGTGACGACGGGCGGTTCGGCGTACGAGGCGAGGGGGAGGGGCGGACCGTCGGCCCGAAGGACGGTGGTGCGGGCGCCGTCGGTGAGCACCAGCGTGCCGCCCCGTTCGACGCCGCTGTGCAGTCCGGGTCCGCTGCTCAACCGCCGTATGCCGGAGCCCGGTTCGTACGACCACAGGTGGGTCTCGGTGGGTTCCTCGGAGGCGGTGAACAGCACCCGCTCGCCCACCGTCCCGTGGACGCCCCGCAGTTGCAGGCCCGCCGGGGTGACGGGTTTGCCGTCGACGGTCAGCTGCCGGGTGTCCTGGTGGTCGGCGGTGTCGACCAGCGCCCCGCCCGCCGTGCGGACCGGCAGCCCGGGCAGCAGCTCGACCCAGTGCGGGTCGGTCCGCTCGGCGAGCACCCGGGTCGTGCCGTCCGCCCCGATCGCCAGCGTGCGGACGGCGCGCTGGTCGCGGCTCTGCACGGCGGCGTACGGCCCGTGGTCGTCCCAGCCGGCGGCGGTGAGGTACTCGAAGGCGGCGCGGTCCCAGCGGACCTCCGTACGGGTGCGCCGGCCGTCGAGGCCGAGCAGCCAGAGGGTGACCTCGGCGTTGGCGGTGCCGGCCGGCGGGTAGCGGACGGCGCGCGGGGAGCGCCCCGGGTCGGCGGGGTCCGCGAGGAACCACCGGGCGACAGCCCGTTCGTCGACCCGGGCCGTGAGCAGCGCGGTGCCGTCGGGGGACCACCAGTACCCGCGGTCGCGGTACATCTCGCCGACGGCGACGTACTCGGCCAGGCCGTAGCTCACGTCCTCGGCCTCGGGTTCGGCCACCGCGCGGTCGTCCGTGCTGTCCGCGTCCGCGGAGACCACCCGCAGGGCGCCGCCGCTGACGTAGGCGATCCGGCGGCCGGTCGGGTCGAGCCGCACCTCCTGCGGTTCGCGGGCGGTGGCGATCGGGCGGGCCGAACCGGAAGTGCCGTCGGCCAGCCACAGCGTGCCGTCCAGCGCGAAGGCGGCGTACCGGCCGGTGGTGTCGGTGCTGTACGAGGCGATGCCGCCGGTGCTGCCGAGCGTGCTCGGGTCGATGACCAGCCGCTCCTCGCCGGTCGCGGTGTCCAGGGCCCAGAGGCAGCGGACCGGGTCGGCGCCGCCCCGGCTGCGCAGGAAGAGCACGGTGGCGCCGTCGGCGGTGGGCGCGGCCTGGGCGGGGGCCCCGAGCGTGAAGCTCCGGGTGCGGGCCAGTTGCCGGGGGAGGGAGTCGGTGGTCATGCCGGGGACCATAGGCACACTCGGTGCGGCCCCGTCGAGGCAATAAATCGGCCGGAAACGGCCGGGGCCGCCGCGGATCTCAGGAATCCACGGCGGCCCCGGGGCCTCAGCGGCCCGGCCTCATCGGAGCGGCGTCAGCGGACGTCGCCCATGAGCGACTGGACGCGCTTGCGGTAGCTGTAGACCGCGAAGCCCGCGAGGCACGCGAGGGCGGCCTGCATTCCGATGATGCCGGTGCCGTCCAGGTTGACGCCGGCCAGCGACAGGAGGCTGGTGGTGCAGTCACCGGCGGTGACGGCGAGGAACCAGACGCCCATCATCTGGGAGGCGTACTTCTGCGGCGCCATCTTGGTGGTGACCGAGAGGCCGACCGGGGAGAGGCACAGCTCGCCGATGGTCTGGATCATGTAGATCGAGACCAGCCACATCGGGGAGACCTTGGTGCCGTCGCCCGCCATGTTCATCGGGACGATGAAGATGAAGAACGAGGCGCCGATCAGGACCAGGCCCATCCCGAACTTCGTGATGGTGTTGGGCTCCTTGTTGCGGCGCGACAGCCACAGCCACAGCCAGGCGAAGACCGGCGCGAGCGCCATCACGAACAGCGGGTTCAGCGACTGGTACCAGGTGGACGAGAAGCCGAGGCCGAGGACCTTGTCCGCGGTGTTCTTGTCCGCGAACAGGGACAGGGTGGACCCGCCCTGGTCGTAGATCATCCAGAACGCGGCGGCCGCGACGAAGAACCAGATGTAGGCGGTCATCTTGGACTGCTCGCCGGCGTCCAGCTGCTTGTCGCGCTTTATGCGGACCAGCACGACGACCGGGATGGCCAGACCCGCGATGGTCAGCGGGACGAGGGCCCAGTTCAGGGTGTAGACACCGAGCGCGACGACGGCGGCGTAGAAGACGACGCCCGCGAGGATCACGGCGCCGGCCTTCATCAGCAGGTTCTTGCGCTCCGCGGCCTGCAGCGGGTTGGGGACGACGCTGCTCTTCGGGCTCAGGTGGCGGGTGCCCATGAGGAACTGGGTCAGGCCGAGGCCCATGCCGACCGCGGCCAGCGCGAAGCCCAGGTGCCAGTTGTACTCCTTGCCGACCGTTCCGATGATGAACGGGGCGGCGAAGGCGCCGAGGTTGATGCTCATGTAGAAGACGGTGAAACCACCGTCGCGGCGCGGGTCCTCGGGACCGTTGTACAGGTGGCCGACCATCGTGGAGATGTTGGCCTTGAGCAGTCCGGAGCCGACCGCGACCAGGAGCAGGCCGACGAAGAACGCCGCCTGGCCCGGGACGGCCAGTGCGAGGTGGCCCGCCATGATCACGAAACCGGCGACGGTGACGGTCTTGCGGGCGCCCCAGACCCGGTCGCCGAACCAGCCGCCCGGGTACGCCATGAGGTAGACCATGGAGACGTAGACGGAGTAGATGGCCGTGGCCATCGTCGCCTTCATCGCGAGGCCGCCGCCCTGGCTGCCGGCTGCCGCGTCGGCACCGCCGGAGACCAGGTAGTAGATCAGCAGGGCGCGCATGCCGTAGTAGGAGAAGCGCTCCCACATCTCGGTCATGAACAGCGTGGCGAGGCCTCGGGGGTGCCCGAGGAAGGTCTTGCCGCTGGGGGAGGCCGACGCGAGGTCGGCGGCCCGGGTGGTAGACGCCATGTGTAGTCGTTCCTTGCCTGACAGCGTCCGCCTTGGGGGGTGGCGGCGGACGAGGACTTGAACCACTCTACGTGGCGATATTTGGCGTTATCAGATGACAAACATTGCGAATCGCTCTGCTTAATAACAAAGTTGGCAACAGATCTGCCCGATCGATCCATGGTAGATGGGCGCGTCTTCCTTCGGTTCAAAGATCCAAGCGGGGATTCTTCGCCGAACGGCCGGTCGGCGACGCTCCGTTGGCCCTCGACGGCCCCTTCTATAACGATCACCGTCTGTGAACTAGCTCACAGGGGGTACGGGCATACGCGGGACGACTACCATCACCACATGACCTGTGTGCTGCTCGCCGAGGACGATCCGGCGATCTCCGAACCTCTCGCCCGGGCCCTGCGACGCGAGGGCTATGAGGTGCTCGTCCGCGAGGACGGGCCGACCGCACTCGCCGCCGGCCTCACCGAGGAGGTCGACCTCGTCGTCCTCGACCTCGGCCTGCCCGAGATGGACGGCCTCGAGGTCTGCCGCCGCCTGCGCGCCGACGGCAAGAGCTGCCCCGTCCTGGTGCTCACCGCCCGCGCCGACGAGGTGGACACCGTGGTCGGCCTGGACGCCGGTGCCGACGACTACGTGACCAAGCCCTTCCGCCTGGCCGAGCTGCTCGCCCGCGTCCGGGCCCTGCTCCGGCGCGGCAACGTCGACCAGCTCACCACCGGCGCGCACGGAGTGAAGATCGACATCGAGTCCCACCGCGCCTGGCTCGGCGAGGAGGAGCTGACCCTCTCCGCCAAGGAGTTCGAGCTGCTGCGCGTCCTGGTCCGCGACGCCGGCCGGGTGGTCACCCGCGAGGAGATCATGCGGCAGGTCTGGGACACCACCTGGTGGACCTCGACCAAGACCCTGGACATGCACATCTCCTGGCTCCGCAAGAAGCTCGGCGACGACGCGGCGAACCCGCGCTACATCGCCACGGTGCGCGGGGTCGGCTTCCGGTTCGAGAAGAATTAGCCGCGTCCGGAGATCATGGCCGGGCGGCGGCCGACGCAGTGGAACACCTCGGGGAGCAGCAGCGTGAAACGCAGGATGATCAACTCGCTGCTGGTCGTCGTCCTGGTGGTCGTCGTGGTGTTCTGCGTGCCGCTCGCCCTGGTCGAGAAGCGCAGCATCGTCGACGCCGCCCAGGACCGGGTGGACGCGACCGCCGTCCGGGTGCTCGCCCTGGTCGAGAGCCGGCTCGCCGCCGGTGAGTCGGTCAAGGAGGGGCGGGTCTTCGAGAGCCAGGTCACCGAGGGCAGCTACGTCGAGGTGCAGATCCCCGGCCAGCAGGTGCTCTCGGCCGGCCGCCCGCCCGCCGGGAACCACCTGCTGCGGGCCGCCGAACACGGCACCAGCGGCGAGATCGTCACCGTCGAGCAGTCCCGCGAGGACGTCGACCACGAGATCGCCAACAACCTGCTGCTGCTCGGCGTGGTCGCCCTGCTGGCCGTCCAGGCCGCCGTCGCGCTCGCCGTCTGGCAGGCCAAGCGACTCGCCCGGCCGCTCACCGACCTCGCCGAGACCGCCGAACGGCTCGGCTCCGGCGACCCGCGCCCGCGCAACCGCCGGTACGGGGTGCCCGAACTCGACCGGATCGCCGAGGTGCTGGACACCAGCGCCGAGCGGATCGCCCGGATGCTCACCGCCGAACGCCGGCTCGCCGCCGACGCCTCGCACCAGCTGCGCACCCCGCTCACCGCGCTCTCGATGCGGCTGGAGGAGATCACCGCCCTCGCCGAGGAGCCGGAGACCGTCAAGGAGGAGGCGACCATCGCCCTCCAGCAGGTCGAACGGCTCACCGACGTCGTCCAGCGGCTGCTCACCACCCAGCGCGACCCGCGCAGCCCTACCGCCGTCGCCTTCGACCTGGACGAGGTGATCAAGCAGCAGGTGGAGGAGTGGGGCCCGACGCTGCGCGAGCAGGGCCGGGTGCTGTCCCTGGAGGGCCTGCACGGGGTCACCGCGGTCGGCACCCCGGGGACGGTCGCCCAGGTGCTCGCCACCCTGATCGAGAACTCACTGATGCACGGCGCCGGGACGATCACCCTGCGGGTGCGGCCCTCCGGCACCTCGGCGGTGGTCGAGGTGCAGGACCAGGGCGCCGGAGTGCCGGCCGACCTCGGCAACCGGGTGTTCGAGCGGGCCGTCAGCGGCCGCAACTCCACCGGCATCGGCCTGGCCGTCGCCCGCGACCTCGCGGAGGCGGACGGCGGGCGGCTGGAGCTGCTCTCCTTGAAGCCCCCGGTGTTCGCGCTGTTCCTCGGGCGCAGCCACGAGGACTGAGCGGGGTACGAGGGCTACGCGGGCCACGAGGACGGAGCCGGGCGCGCGGACCGGGCGGGGTCAGCGGGCCCCGTCGAGCCGGACGTCGCGGACCACGTCGAGGTCGGTGAAGGTGGGCGGCGCGTCGCAGAGCGCCACCATCTCGCGGAAGATCCGGTCCGTCTCGGGGAGCTTCGAGTTGCGCATCGCCTCCTCGTAGGAGGGGAACTCCACGATCTCCACCACGTGGCGGGCATCCGAGCGGTCGGTGCCGACGACCGCGTGCGAGGCGGTCCGGCGGCCCTTGGTGGCCTCGACCCAGGTGTCCATGAGCCGGTTGAGGTCGTCGAGCCGGTCGGTCTTGCAGTCGATGATCTGGACGAACGCCATGGCGAGCCTCCTGGGACCCCCTCGGCCTCTCGATCGTCCGCGGGCCGTGCTCGCCCTCGGTCACCACTGTCCTCTCGCGGGGGCGGACCCGGCAAGGGGAGGGGGAGGGGCGGTCGCCGAGTGGCTACTCGGCCTTGGCGTAGCGGATCTGCTCGGCGGCCAGCATCAGCTCGGCCTGGGCGGCCAGCTCCCGGCCGTCGGCGGCCTCTGCGGCGTCCCCGGTCCGTGCGGTCTGTGCGGTCTGTGCGGCGTGTGCGGCCTGCGGGCTCGGCACGTTCGGTACGGGGGCCGTCTCGGGCAGCGCCTTGAAGACCCAGGTGCGGTACGAGACGAAGCGGAACACGGTGGCGATGGCGAGGCCGACGACCTTGGCGCCCATCTTCTCGAAGTTCGAGTCCAGGCCCAGCACGTACTGGGAGAAGCCGAGCACACCGGTCTCGATCAGCATGCCGAAGCCGCTGAACACCAGGAAGAGGGTGATCTCCCGCTTGCGGGAGTCGGCGTCGCGGTCCCGGTACAGCCAGTACCGGTAGCCGAGGTAGTTGGTGGCGATCGCGATCACCGTGGCGGCGATGTTGGACCGCAGCGAGGCGATGCCCAGGCCGATGTTGCAGACCCAGAAGACGGCGAAGTTGACCACGACCCCGCTCAGGCCGACGATGCCGAACTTCACGACCTCGCCCCTGATCCCACGCACCTTCTGCATGAGTGAGGGGTTCGAAGCTGTGGTCGTCGCCATACCGGGTGGCCTCCATGTACCTGCGGGGAAAAGGGCGTCCCACTGGGCCGGGGACACCCCTTGAGCCCTGCGTGCACGCACATGATCCGACCGCGCGGACGAGGACCTAGCCGTCCAGGCTACCCGCTTCCACCGAACGGCTCAGCCGTCCGGGGGAGGGGTTGACATCTACGCGCGTCCACTACTCACACCCCCACCGCGGCTCCATGGCCCCCCACCGGCCCGGATATCCTGGCGAGGTGACTTCCCCGGGCAATGTGAATTTTCCAGTGGTGGGCATGATCGGCGGCGGGCAGCTGGCCCGCATGGCACACCAGGCGGGCATCCCGCTCGGGGTCAGGTTCAAGCTCCTCGCCGACACCCCCCAGGACTCCGCCGCACAGGTGGTCTCCGACGTCGTCCTCGGTGACTACCGCGACCTCGACACCCTGCGCCGCTTCGCGGCCGGGTGCGACGTGATCACCTTCGACCACGAGCACGTCCCCACCGAGCACCTGCGGGCCCTGGAGGCCGACGGCATCGCCGTCCGCCCCGGCCCGGAGGCGCTGGTCAACGCCCAGGACAAGGGCGTGATGCGGGCCAAGCTCGACTCCATCGGGGTGCCCTGCCCCCGGCACCGGATCGTCGCCGACCCGGCCGACGTCACCGCCTTCGCGAACGAGGGCACCGGCTACCCCGTCGTGCTCAAGACCGTCCGCGGCGGCTACGACGGCAAGGGCGTCTGGGTCGTCGACGACGAGCGGGAGGCCCAGGCGCCGTTCCTGGCCGGCGTCCCCGTGCTGGCCGAGGAGAAGGTCGACTTCGTCCGCGAGCTGGCCGCCAACGTGGTCCGCTCGCCCAGCGGCCAGGCCGTCGCCTACCCGGTCGTCGAGAGCGTCCAGGAGAACGGCGTCTGCGCCGAGGTCACCGCCCCCGCGCCGGACCTCGACCCCGCCCTGTCCGACGAGGCCCAGCAGCTCGCCCTGCGGATCGCCGGCGACCTCGGCATCGTCGGCCACCTCGCCGTCGAGCTGTTCCAGACCCGGGACGGCCGGATCCTGGTCAACGAGCTGGCCATGCGCCCGCACAACTCCGGGCACTGGACCCAGGACGGCGCGGTCACCTCGCAGTTCGAGAACCACCTGCGGGCCGTCCTCGACCTCCCGCTCGGCGACCCCCGGCCGCGCGCCAAGTGGACCGTCATGGTCAACGTCCTCGGCGGCGACTACCCGGACATGTACCACGCCTTCCTGCACTGCATGGCCCGCGACCCCGGGCTGCGGATCCACATGTACGGGAAGGACGTGAAGCCCGGCCGCAAGGTCGGCCACGTCAACGTCTTCGGGGACGACCTCGACGACGTCCGCGAGCGCGCCCGCCACGCGGCCGCCTACCTGCGAGGAACGATCACCGAATGACCAACCCTCTTGTCGGCATCGTGATGGGTTCGGACTCCGACTGGCCGGTCATGGAGGCCGCCGCCCAGGCCCTGGACGAGTTCGAGATCCCGTACGAGGTGGACGTCGTCTCCGCCCACCGGATGCCCCGCGAGATGGTCGCGTACGGCGAGCAGGCCCACGGGCGCGGCCTCAAGGCGATCATCGCCGGCGCCGGCGGCGCGGCCCACCTGCCGGGCATGCTGGCCTCCGTCACCCCGCTGCCGGTCATCGGCGTGCCCGTGCCGCTGCGCTACCTGGACGGCATGGACAGCCTGCTGTCGATCGTCCAGATGCCGGCCGGCGTGCCGGTGGCGACCGTCTCGGTGGCCGGCGCGCGCAACGCGGGCCTGCTCGCGGTGCGGATGCTCGCCGCCTTCGACCCGGAACTCACCGAGAAGATGACCGAGTTCCAGGCCGAGCTGAACAACCAGGCCACCGAGAAGGGCAAGAAGCTCCGCGCCAAGGTGGCCGGCTCCTCGTCCTTCGGCTTCGGCAAGTAGGCCGCCCGGCGGGGTGGGGTAGAACAGCCCGTATGACTTCCGACTCCCTCACCCCGCAGGACCGATCGGATCTTCCGGACCCTTCGGGCCTTCCGGACCGCCTGGACCGCGCCCGCGCCCTGCTGCGCACCGCCCCCGTGGTGGACGGCCACAACGACCTCCCCTGGGCGATGCGCGAGCAGGCCGGGTACGACCTCGGCGCGCTCGACCTCGCCGCCGACCAGAGCGAGCGCTTGCACACCGACCTCGCCCGCCTCGCCGAGGGCGGGGTCGGCGCGCAGTTCTGGTCCGTCTACGTGCCCACCTCGCTGGCCGGCGACCACGCCGTCAGCGCCACCCTGGAGCAGGTCGACTTCGTCCACGCCCTGGTCGAGCGCTACCCGGACCGGCTGCGCCTGGCCCGCACCGCCGCCGACATGGAGGCCGCCCGCGCCGAGGGCCGGATCGCCTCGCTGATGGGCGCCGAGGGCGGCCACTCGATCGACTGCTCGCTCGCGACCCTGCGCGCCCTGTACGAACTCGGCGTGCGCTACCTGACGCTCACCCACAACGACAACGTGCCGTGGGCCGACTCCGCGACCGACAAGCCGGTGGCCGGCGGGCTGACGAAGTTCGGCGAGGAGGTCGTCCGGGAGATGAACCGGCTCGGCATGCTGGTCGACCTCTCGCACGTCTCCGCCGACACCATGCGGGACGCCCTGCGGGTCACCGAGGCGCCGGTGGTCTTCTCGCACTCCTCCGCGCGCGCGGTCTGCGAGCACCCCCGCAACATCCCGGACGACGTGCTGGCCCAGCTGCCCGCCAACGGCGGCGTCGCGATGGCCACCTTCGTCCCGAAGTTCATCCTCCCCGCCGCCATCGAGTGGACCCTGGCCGCCGACGAGAACATGCGCGCCCACGGCTTCCACCCGCTGGACACCACCCCGCCCGCGATGGAGCGCCAGCGCGCCTTCGAGGCCGCCAACCCGCGCCCGATCGCCACCCCGTCGACCGTCGCCGACCACCTCGACCACATGCGCGAGGTCGCCGGCATCGACCACATCGGCATCGGCGGCGACTTCGACGGCACCGCCTTCCTGCCCGACGGCCTCGACTCGGTGGCCGGCTACCCCAACCTGGTCGCCGAACTCCTCGGCCGCCACTGGTCGGAGGCCGACCTGGCCAAGCTCACCTGGCACAACGCCGTCCGCGTCCTGCGCGACGCCGAGTCGGTCGCCGCCACGCTGCGCGCCGACCGCCGGCCCTCCATCGCCACCATCGCCCAGCTCGACGGCTGATCCGAGCCTTCTAACCCAGCCGCGGGATCTCGATGGCCGGGCACCTGTCCATCACCATCGAGACCCCGGCGGCCCTGGTCCGGTCGTACGCGGCCTCGTCGACGACCCCGAGCTGGAACCAGACCGCCTTCGCACCGACCGCCACCGCCTGGTCCGCGACCTCCCCGGCCAGCGCGCTGTTCACGAACACGTCCACCACGTCGACCGGGAACGGGATCTCGGCCAGCGAGGCGTACCCGGGCTCGCCGAGGACGGTCTCGGCCTTGGGGTGCACCGGGACGATCCGCTTGCCGTGGCGCTGGAGCACCTGCGCCACGCCGTAGGCGGCCCGGGCGGTGTTGGTGGACAGCCCGACCACCGCCCAGGTGTCGCCGCTTCCGGTGAGGATCTCGCGGACGGTCGCGCCGTCGCCGTAGGTCGTCATGCCGGTGCCAACGACGGGCGCGGGCGAGGGATTCCGGGGGCTCAGGTGTTGAACGCGTCGAGCTTGACCCGGGCGGTGCCGTCGGCCTCGTAGTCGGCCCGCAGGCGCAGGACGGTGGCCTGCTCGGCCGGGCGGGAGCCGTCGGTCTCGTGGGCGTTGCCGAAGCCCAGGCCCGCGGACGTGTCGGTGTCGAGGCGGACGCGGGGGAAGGCGGCGGCCAGCCGGGCGGCGAGGTCGGTGCGGGGCATCCGGAACTCGGCGGTGTAGCCCCGCTCCTGCCAGCCGCCGTTGTCGGCGCAGGTGGCTCCGGTGGCCTCGGCGGGCAGCGAGCCGCCGGCGAAGGCCATCACCTTCGAGCAGTCGGCCGCGGCCGGGCTGCCGTCCCAGTTCGCCAGTGCGTACCCGGCGTAGGCGACGGGTGCGAGGACGGCGGCCGCCGCCGTGGAGCCGATCAGCCACCGGTACCGCTTGCGCATGAGGGTCCCCCCGGTCTCCGCAGTGTTCGTCGGAGGATCTTCGCATGCGACGTGAACGTGTTCGAAGGAGTCCGGGCGCGCAAACGCCCGCCCCGGGGGAGCCGGGGCGGGCGGTGCGGTGCGGTGCGGGCGGTGCGGGGCCGGGCGTCAGCTGGGGCGGCCCAGGGCGCGGTAGGTCCAGCCGGCGGCGCGCCAGGCGTCCGCGTCGAGGACGTTGCGGCCGTCGAGCAGTCGGCGCTCGGCCACCACGGCGCCGAGCTCGGCCGGGTCGAGCGCACGGAACTCGGCCCACTCGGTGAGGTGGAGGACGACGTGGGCGCCCTCGGCGGCCTCCAGGGCGGAGTCGGCGTAGGCCAGGGAGGGGAACATCTTGCGGGCGTTCTCCACGGCCTTCGGGTCGTAGACGGTGACCTGGGCGCCCTGGAGCTGGATCTGGGCGGCCACGTTGAGCGCGGGGGAGTCCCGGATGTCGTCCGAGTTGGGCTTGAAGGCGGCGCCGAGGACGGCGACCCGGCGGCCCAGGAAGCCGCCGCCGCACTGCTCGCGGGCCAGTTCGACCATCCGCGAGCGGCGCCGCATGTTGATCGAGTCAACCTCGCGCAGGAAGGTCAGCGCCTGGTCGGCGCCGAGTTCGCCGGCCCGGGCCATGAAGGCGCGGATGTCCTTGGGCAGGCAGCCGCCGCCGAAGCCGAGGCCGGAGTTGAGGAACTTGCGGCCGATCCGCTCGTCGTGCCCGAGCGCGGTGGAGAGCAGCGTGACGTCCGCGCCGGCCGCCTCGCAGACCTCGGCCATCGCGTTGATGAAGGAGATCTTGGTGGCCAGGAAGGAGTTGGCGGCGGCCTTCACCAGCTCGGCGGTCGCGTAGTCGGTGACCAGGAACGGCACCCCGGCCGCGATCGGCTCCGCGTACACCTCGCGCAGCAGCCGCTCGGCCCGCTCGCTGTGGGCGCCGACCACGATCCGGTCCGGCCGCAGGGTGTCCTGGACGGCGAAGCCCTCGCGCAGGAACTCGGGGTTCCAGGCGAGTTCGGCGCCCGCGCCGACCGGCGCCAGCGCGGCCAGCCGCTCGGCCAGCCGGGCCGCCGAGCCGACCGGGACGGTGGACTTGCCGACCACCAGGGCCGGGCGGGTCAGGTGCGGTGCGAGCTCGTCGATCGCGGTGTCCACGTACGACATGTCGGCGGCGAACTCGCCCTTGCGCTGAGGGGTGTTGACGCAGACGAAGTGGACGTCCGCGAACTCCGCGGCCTCCTTGGCGGAGGTGGTGAAGCGCAGCCGCCCGGTCGAGCCCTCGTGCCCGGCCACGTGCTTGAGCAGCAGCTCGGACAGGCCCGGCTCGTACATCGGGACCCGGCCCGCGGTGAGCGTCGCGATCTTCTCGGGATCGATGTCCAGACCCAGCACCTCGAAGCCGAACTCGGCCATCGCGGCGGCATGCGTGGCGCCGAGGTAGCCGGTGCCGATCACGGAGATGCGGAGGGTCACGGGTTCCCCTTGAGTTGCGGGTTCGGCCAGTAGAGGGTGCCCCTGATGCTATCCGTCCCGCCCGGGTCGGTACGGATCGCCCGCTCGCCGAGGACGCTAGGCAGCCGCAGGTCGGAGCCCTAGGATCTCTACTGAACGGTAGTTAACCGCGATTCGACTCGGATCCGACGCCGATCGGACAACGGTCTGCGTCGGCCACTGGACGACGAGGCAGGCATCATGGCGGGCAGCGCAGGGGCGGCTGACTTCGATCTCTTCCGTATCTCCGAGGAGCACGGGATGCTCCGTGAGGCGGTGCGTTCGCTGGCCGAGGCGAAGATCGCTCCGTTCGCGGCGGAGGTGGACGAGCAGGGCCGGTTCCCGCAGGAGGCGTTGGACGCGCTGACGGGCAACGATCTGCATGCGGTGCACGTGCCGGAGGAGTTCGGTGGTGCGGGGGCGGACGCGTTGGCGACGGTGATCGTGATCGAGGAGGTCGCGCGGGTGTGCGGCTCGTCGTCGTTGATCCCGGCGGTGAACAAGCTGGGGTCGTTGCCGGTGCAGCTGTCGGGTTCGGAGGAGTTGAAGGCGAAGTACCTGGGGGCGCTGGCGCGGGGCGAGGGGATGTTCTCGTACTGCCTGTCGGAGCCGGAGGCGGGTTCGGACGCGGCGGGGATGAAGACGCGGGCGGTGCGCGACGGTGACTTCTGGGTGCTGAACGGGGTGAAGCGCTGGATCACCAACGCGGGGGTGTCGGAGTTCTACACCGTCATGGCCGTCACGGACCCGGAGAAGCGTTCGAAGGGGATCTCGGCGTTCGTGGTGGAGAAGGGCGATGCGGGGGTGTCGTTCGGGGCTCCGGAGCGGAAGTTGGGGATCAAGGGGTCGCCGACGCGTGAGGTGTACTTCGACAACGTGCGGATCCCGGCGGACCGGATGATCGGTGCGGAGGGCACGGGCTTCGCGACGGCGATGAAGACGCTGGACCACACCCGGGTGACGATCGCCGCGCAGGCGGTGGGTATCGCGCAGGGTGCGTTGGACTACGCGAAGGGCTACGTCCAGGAGCGTAAGCAGTTCGGGAAGGCGATCGCGGAGTTCCAGGGTGTGCAGTTCATGCTGGCGGACATGGCGATGAAGCTGGAGGCCGCGCGGCAGATGACGTACGTGGCGGCGGCGAAGTCGCAGCGTGGGGACGCGGATCTGACGTTCTTCGGTGCGGCGGCGAAGTGTTTCGCGTCGGACGTGGCGATGGAGGTGACCACGGACGCGGTGCAGTTGCTGGGTGGTTACGGGTACACGCGGGACTACCCGGTGGAGCGGATGATGCGGGACGCGAAGATCACCCAGATCTACGAGGGCACCAACCAGGTCCAGCGGATCGTGATGGCCCGCAACCTGCCGTAGTCGCCCGGTCCTTCGAAACGGCCCCCGACCGCCGCCGTGCGGTCGGGGGCCGTCGGCCGTCCGGCTGTTCGTCCGGCTGTTCGTCCGGCGTCGAACCCTCCTGGACGAGCGGGCTGCCGGATGTCATAAATGATCGTCAACTCGTTTGCCGAGCACGATCATTGCGGGAGTCCACGGATCATGAGCAGCACCCCCGAGCAGCGCACCGACGGCAAGGTCTGGCTGATCACCGGCGCCAACTCCGGCTTCGGCCGGGCCATCGCCGAGGCCGCCCTGGCGGCCGGCGACACCGTGGTCGCGGCGGCCCGCCGCCCCGAGGAGCTGGCCGAACCGGCCGCCGCCCACCCGGGCCGGCTGGTCCCGGTGCGGCTGGACGTCACCGACCAGGAGCAGATCCTCGCCGTGGTCGCCGAGACCGTGCAGCGGCACGGCCGGATCGACGTCCTGGTCAACAACGCCGGGCGCGGCGTGATCGGCGCCGTCGAGGAGACCACCGACGCCGAGCTGCGCGACCTCATGGAGCTGCACTTCTTCGGCCCGGCCGCGCTCACCCGGGCCGTACTGCCGCACATGCGGGCCCGGGGCACCGGCGCCGTGGTGCAGATGAGCAGCATGGGCGGCCGCTTCTCCTTCCCCGGCGTCGGCGCCTACTCCGCCACCAAGTTCGCCCTGGAGGGGCTCTCCGAGGCGCTGGCCCAGGAGGTGGCTGGCTTCGGGATCAAGGTGCTGGTCGTCGAGCCGGGCGCGTTCCGGACCGGCTTCGCGGGCGGCGGCGCGCTGGCCCACTCCGCCCCGATCGAGGCCTACGAGCCGCTGGTCGGCCCGGTCCGCACCGGCCTGCCGGACTCCGACGGCAAGCAGCCGGGGGACCCGGCGAAGGCCGCCGCGGCGATCCTGGCCGCGCTGGCCGCCGAGCGGACCCCGCTGCGGCTGGCGCTCGGCACCGACGCGGTGGACGCCGTCCTCGGCAACCTGGACGGTGCCCGCCAGGAGGCCGAGGCCTGGGCGGCGGTCGGCCGCGGCACCGACTTCCCGGCCGGGAGCTGACCTCTTGCCCCGGCGGCCCGCTGGGGTAAACCGGGCGACGACGGGCAGCCCGGCTGCCTAGGCTGCCCGCCATGCGCACCACGACCGACACGCTCGGCCTCGCCCGGCTCACCCCCGAGAACATCGACGCCGCCCTCGCCCTGCGGGTCCGGCCCGACCAGGAGGGCCTGGTCGCCCCGGTGGCGAAGTCGCTGGCCGAGGCGTACGTGTACGGGGACACGGCCTGGCCCCGGCTGATCCTGGACGGCGGCCGGCCGGTCGGCTTCGTGATGGCCTTCTTCGACATCCGCTTCCACCCCGAACGGCCCGACGACCGCCCCCGTTCCGGCCTGTGGCGCCTGCTGGTCGACGCCGGGCAGCAGGGCGGCGGCTACGGCCGGTTCGCGGTCGAGCAGGTCTGCGCGGAGATCCGCCGCCGCGGCGGCACCCGGGCGACGGTCACCTACCACCCGGGCCCGGACGGCCCGGCCGGGTTCTACGCCCGGCTGGGCTTCCGGCCCACCGGCGAGCTGAGCGGCGACCAGGACGTGGCGGAGGTCGAGTTGTAGGGGACCTTGTCCGGGCCGGCTCAGTCGAGCAGCGCGGCCGCCTGCTCCCGGGCCTGCCGCAGCCACTCGGCGCGCTCGGCGGCGGGGGCGCCGGTGACGGTGCGGAACACCGTCCGCCGGACGTCGGCGACGCCGACGTACGGCAGCACGCAGGCCGCCCAGATCCGCTCCAGCGGGTCGCCGAACTCCTCGCGCTCCCGGGCCTCGGGGGTGTCCGAGGTGTTCAGCACCAGGGCCCGCCCGGCGCGCAGCAGTCCGGCGGGTTCGCCGTCGGCGGTGCCGAGCTTGTACGCGACGCCGGGGGCCAGTACCCGCTGCACCCAGCCCGCCAGGACCGCGGGCGGCATGCCCCACCAGTTGGGGTGGATCAGTACCAGGGCGTCCAGGGTGGCCACCTCGGCGCGGTGCGCGGCGAGTTGCGGGTCGGTGGCGGTCCCGGCGTCGTCGACCGTGCCGGTCTCCCCGGCGGTGAGCAGCGGTGCGAACCCGTCGGCGTACAGGTCGTGCGCCCGCACCTCGCAGCCGCGCCCGCGCAGTTCGTCCACCACGGCCTGGTACAGCGCGTGGTTGAAGCTGCCCGGCCGCGGATGCGCCAGGTAGACCCCGATCCGGTTCATGTTCCGCCCCCCTCAGGCTGGTTGGAGGCCGATGCTACTGGCCGGCCGTTCCGGTCGCGGCCCGTGGGGAGCCCGTCGACGCCCGGTACTGTGTGCACACGCACGCAACCTCGGTACGATGAACGGCATGGACCGTGCCGATCTCTCCCTGGGCCCCCTGTCGGAGCAGGACCACGCCTTCTACGGCCTGGTCTGGGCCGGCGCCACGCTGGCCGCCCGGGTGGACCGGGAACTCGCCCGGGTGCACGGTCTGCCGCTGTCCTGGTTCGAGGTGATGCTCTGGCTGGCCGGGCAGCGGGAGCCGGTGGCGGCCTCCGACCTCGGTGCCAAGACCATGCTGAGCCGCAGCCAGGTCTCCCGGGTGGTGGACGCCCTGGCCGGGCGCGGGCTGGTGGCCCGGACGCCCTCGGCCTCGGACGCGCGCTCGGTGCGGATCGAGCTGACCGAGCAGGGCCGTGCGCTCTTCGCCGAGGCGGACGCCACCCGGCGGGCCGCCCTGGCCCCGGTGTTCACCGACCGGCTGGACCCGGCGGACATCGCCGCCCTGGAGACGGTCTGGCGCAAGCTCAAGGCCTGAGCCCCACCGGCGGCCGCCCGACGCCGGGCCGGCGAGCGGGACAAGCGGGATAACACGCCGCCGTGACCTCGCGCCCTACGGGGGTGGCGCGCGACGCGCGGCCGCTCGTGCCATGATCCCTGCATGGGTTCCAACGTTTTCTTCGACATCACCATCAACGACGAGCCGGCGGGCCGCATCGTCTTCAAGCTGTACGACGACGTCGTCCCGAAGACCGCGCGCAACTTCCGCGAGCTGGCCACCGGCCAGAACGGCTTCGGCTACGAGGGCTCCGGCTTCCACCGCGTGATCCCCGCCTTCATGCTGCAGGGCGGTGACTTCACCAACCACAACGGCACCGGTGGCAAGAGCATCTACGGCGAGAAGTTCGCGGACGAGAACTTCCAGATCAAGCACACCCGCCCGGGCCTGCTGTCGATGGCCAACGCCGGCAAGAACACCAACGGCTCGCAGTTCTTCATCACCACCATCGTCACCGACTGGCTGGACGGCAAGCACGTCGTCTTCGGCGAGGTCGTCGAGGGCATGGACATCGTGACGAAGATCGAGGGCCTCGGCTCGCAGAGCGGCCGCACCTCGGCCGTCATCAAGATCGCCAAGTCCGGCGAGGTCGAGTCCGTCTGACCGCAGCCCTCCTGGGCCCCTGACGCACGCCACCGCCCCGGAGCGGGGAGTCGGATCTGCCGATCTCCCGCTCCGGGGCGGTGGCCGTCTCCCGTGGCGTCTTCCGTGGTGCCTCCCACGGTGTCTCCCGGGGCGCGTCCTAGGCCGAAGGACCGATGCCGCACCCCCGCCGCCCGGGTGGAGAATGGGCGGGTGGATCATGAAAATGCGTACGAGGGGCCGGTCCCGGCCGTGCGGACGGCCTACCTGGAGCGGATCGGGGTGCCGGATCCCGGGGAGCCGTCGGTGGCGGGCCTGGCGCGCTTGCAGGAGGCCCATCTGCGGGCCGTCCCGTTCGAGAACCTGAGCGTCCACCTCCGCGAGCCGATCGTGCTGGACCCGGCGGCGCTGGTGGCGAAGGTCGTGGACCGGCGGCGCGGTGGCTTCTGCTACGAACTCAACGGCGCCTTCGCCGAGTTGCTGACGTCGCTGGGCTACCGGGTGAGCCTGCTGGCCGCCCGGGTGTTCGACGGGGAGCGGCCCGGGCCGCCGTTCGACCACCTGGCGCTGCGGGTCGACCTGGACGAACCCTGGCTGGTCGACGTGGGGTTCGGCCGGTTCACCCGGCACCCGGTGCGGCTGGACGGGCGCGCGGCCCAGACCGACCCGCACGGTACGGCGCTGCTGCGGCCGTACGGCGACGACGGCGACCTGGACGTCCTGCTGGACGGGGTGCCGCAGTACCGGATCGGCCGGCACCCGCACCCGCTGTCCGACTTCACCCCGACCTGCTGGTGGCACGCGACCTCGCCGAAGTCCCCGTTCGCCCGGGGGACCACCTGCTCGATGCTCGCCGCGGACGGCGGGCGCACCACCCTCAACGGCACCCGGCTGGTCCGCACCGCCCCGGACGGCACCCGCACCGAGGAGGAACTCACCGGCGCCGCCGCGCTGTCCGCGTACCGCGAGCACTTCGGCATCGTGCTCGACCGGCTGCCGGGAGCCGTCCCGGCCTGAACGGGCGCGGGGGCCCGTCCGTCGGACGGGCCCCCGCGCGGCTACTTGAACTCGGGTGCCGCTACTTGAACTCGGGTACCGCGGTGTCGTTCTTGAACGCCTCGAAGACCTGCTTGGACTTGGCGGCGTCCCACTGCACCGCCGACTCGCCGGTCTTGGTGTGGTAGTCGGCGTTGCCGATCGGGACGGTCATGGTCTTGCCGCCGCCGCCGTTGACGTCCTTCATGGCGAGGAAGAGCGAGCCCAGGTCGGTCAGCCCGCAGTCGTCGTCGACGATCAGGGTGCCGAGCGCCGAGTCGACCAGCGGGTAGAAGGTGAACGGGTTGAGCACGGTGCCCGGGGAGGCGGCCTGGTGGGCGAGGGCGCCGAGGAACTTCTGCTGGTTGCGCATCCGGCCGAGGTCCTGGTCGGCCATCTGGTGGCGCTGGCGGACGAAGGCCAGGGCCTGGGTGCCGTTGAGGGTCTGGTCGCCGGCCTTGAGGTCGAGGCCGGAGTCCTTGTCCTTGATGTCCTGGTCGATGTGCATCTCGACGCCGCCGACGGAGTCGACGATGCCCGCGAACCCGGCGAAGCCGATCTCGGCGTAGTGGTCGATGCGGATGCCGGTGTTCAGTTCGACGGTCTGCACCAGGAGGCGGCCGTTGCCGGTGGCGAAGGCCGAGTTGATCTTCGAGGTGGTGGCCTTGACGGTCTTCCCGGCGCTCGTCCTGAACTCGGGGATCGGCACCCAGGAGTCGCGCGGGATGCTCATCAGCGTGTTCCCGTTGTCCCCGATGTGCAGGATCATCATCGAGTCGCTGCGCTTGCCCTCGACGTCGTGGCCGGTGTGCATGGTGTCCATCTGGGACTCGCTGAGGCCCTCGCGGCTGTCGGAGCCGACGATCAGCCAGTTGGTGCCCTTGCCGGCGGCCGGGCGGCCCGGGTAGCCGGCCAGCACGTTGTCGTGGTTGAGCTTGGAGTCCGCCCAGAACCAGGTGGACACGGAGGTCACCATGACGGCGATCAGCAGGCCGAAGACCGTCCACTTGACGATCCGCCGCCGCGGCCAGCGCCGGGACTGCGCGCCGCCCGGCCGCGCACCGGCGGGACCACCGGGGCCGCCGGGGCCACCGGGCCGACCCGGTCCGCCCGGGCCGCCGGGGCCCGGCCGTCCGGGGCCGCCGGGGGTGCCCTGCGGCGGGACGCCGCCGAGCCGGTGCGGGGGCTCCGGCTGCCGGGGCGCGGGCGCGCCGGCCCCGCGCGGGTTGAGGGAGGCCGGCAGCGGTCGCTCGGACGCCGGGCCGCCGCCGTTGCCTCCGTAGGGGTTGCCTCCGCCGCCCGGGCGGCCCTCCTGCCACGTGTTCATGCCGTCGAGGATGCCCGACCCCGGTCCGGCTGACTCCCCCCGGGGTCCCTGCCAGGCCTCTTGTAGCAGTTTTGATGCACGTACCGGATCGTTCCGGCGTGAAATGCGCCCGTCACCCCCGTTCCGCTTGCTGAAACGTTCCTTGACCGGTTCGAACGCACCGTGTTTGCATTTCGACATGGATCAGAGTCGGGCACTCACGCGTCGGCGCCACGTCGACCTCCAGCGTGTGTCCGGTTCGCTCTGTCGTCGCTGAAGCGCGCCCGTCGAGACCCCCGACCCGCTTCCAGCCAGAGGTGAACCCATGGCCACCGTCCTGTCCGTTTCCGGCTCCCCGTCCGCGACCTCCCGCACCACCCGGCTGCTGCGCCACGTCGACGCGCGCCTGGTGGACCGCGGCCACCACGTCATCCCCTTCGAGGCCCGCAGCCTGCCCGCGCAGGCCCTGCTGTCCGGCGACTTCGACCACCCCGGGATCGTCGCCGTCACCGAGCTGTTCGCCCGCGCCGACGGCGTCGTCATCGGCACCCCCGTCTACAAGGCCGCCTACTCGGGCCTGCTCAAGGCCCTGCTGGACGTGCTCCCGCAGTACGCGCTGGCCGGCAAGGCCGTCCTGCCGCTGGCCACCGGCGGCTCGCCCGCGCACGTCCTCGCCGTGGACTACGCGCTGCGCCCGGTGCTCAGCTCGATGGGCGCCGGCCACATCACCCAGGGCTGGTTCGTGCTCGACCGCCACATCACCGCCGGGGAGGACGGCCGGACCCTCGTCGAGTGCGAGACCGACGCCCAACTCGTCCCCGTCGTGGAGGGGTTCGCCGACGCCCTGGAACGGCTGGCCGCGCCGGTGCTGACCGGCTGAGCCGCCGGCGGGCCCGACCCCGTACGGGGCGTCCCCGAGAAGGCCCGCGGCGCCCCCTAGGGGGAGGGGGCGCCGCACCCGTAGAACCTTGGTTGCAGCGCTTCATTCCGACGGAGGACGAGCCGACCGGGACCGGCTCCTAACGTGGTTCCTACATCCCCGCCCCGCAGTGCGCGGCCCGATCCGATCGGGTCCGCCGGCCGACCGCGTCGGAAGGGTGGGGGTCGACGGGTGGGCCACTTCTTAGGAGACTCCAGTGACGACGGCAGCAGCCGTGTACGACCCCCAGCTTCCCGGCGGACCGTCCGCCGTCGCCGCCTCGGCCCGCCAGGTGACCAAGGCCTACGGTTCGGGCGAGACCAGGGTCACCGCGCTCGACGCGGTCGACGTGGACATCCAGCGCGGCCGCTTCACCGCGATCATGGGCCCCTCCGGCTCCGGCAAGTCGACCCTCATGCACTGCCTGGCCGGGCTGGACACGGTCACCAGCGGACAGATCCGGATCGGCGACACCGAGATCACCGGCCTCAAGGACAAGCAGCTGACCCGCCTGCGCCGGGACAAGATCGGCTTCATCTTCCAGGCGTTCAACCTGCTGCCGACCCTGAACGCGCTGGAGAACATCACGCTGCCGATGGACATCGCCGGCCGCAGACCCGACCAGGCCTGGCTGGACCAGGTGGTGGAGACCGTCGGCCTGGCCGGCCGGCTCAAGCACCGCCCCACCCAGCTCTCCGGCGGCCAGCAGCAGCGCGTCGCGGTGGCCCGCGCCCTGGCCGCCCGCCCCGAGATCATCTTCGGCGACGAGCCCACCGGGAACCTGGACTCCCGGGCCGGCGCCGAGGTGCTGACCTTCCTGCGCCGCTCGGTGGACGAACTGGGCCAGACCATGGTCATGGTCACCCACGACCCGGTCGCCGCCGGCTACGCGGACCGCGTGCTCTTCCTCGCCGACGGCGTGATCGTCGACGAGATGCACGCGCCGACCGCCGACTCCGTCCTCGAACGCATGCGCCGTTTCGACGGCAAGCGCACCAGCTGACGGCGGGACGACGAAACCATGCTGCTCAAGACCTCACTGCGGAGCTTCTTCGCCCACAAGGGCCGGATGGCGCTCTCGCTCATCGCCGTCGTGCTGTCGGTCGCCTTCGTCTCCGGCACCCTGGTGTTCTCCAACACCGCCACCAGCACCTTCTCCAAGCTGTTCGCCGCGACCGCCTCCGACGTCTCGGTCCAGCCGCCCAAGCCCGCCGACGACGAGGACCCGCAGGCCGGCAACAAGCCCGCCACCGTCCCGGCCGCGCTCGCCCAGCGGATCGCCGGGCTGCCCGGCGTGAAGACCGCCGTCGGCCAGGTGATGGTCGGCAACGCGATCCTGGTCAACCCGGCCACCGACAAGCTCGTCGGCCCGACCAGCGGCGCACCCACCCTGGTCGGCAACTGGACCGACACCCCGCGCAACGCGGTGAAGCTCACCTCCGGGCACGTCCCGCAGAACTCCGGCGAACTGGTGCTGGACGCGGACACCGCCAAGAAGGCCAAGCTGGCCGTCGGCGACCGGATCCGGGTCGACAACGCGGGCGGGCAGCACCCGTACACGATCGTCGGCATCGCCACCTTCACCACCACCAACCCCGGTGCGGCGCTGGCCTTCCTGGACACCCCGACCGCCCAGCAGGTGCTGCTCGGCGAGCAGGCCTACACCTCCGTCGAGGCCTACGGCGACGGCAGCCGCAGCGACGACCGGCTCAAGGCCGACGCCCTCGCCGAGGTCGGCGGCGGCTACCAGGTCAAGACCGCGACCGAGCAGAAGGACGAGAACACCAAGTCCATCGGCAGCGGCCTCGACTTCATGAAGTACGCGATGCTCGGCTTCGCCGGGATCTCGCTGATCGTCGGCGGCTTCCTGATCATCAACACCTTCTCGATGCTGGTCGCCCAGCGCACCCGCGAGATCGGCCTGCTGCGCGCCATCGGCGGCAGCCGCGCCCAGGTGAACGGCTCGGTGCTGGTCGAGGCACTGATCCTGGGCGTGCTCGGCTCGACCCTCGGGGTGGCGGTCGGCCTCGGCGTCGCCGTCGGCCTGATCAAGCTGATGAACGCGATCGGCATGGACCTCAAGGCGAGCGACCTGGTGATCGGGCCCGACGTCTTCGCGGCCGGCTACGCGGTCGGCGTCCTGATCACCGTGATCGCCGCCTGGATCCCGGCCCGCCGGGCCAGCCGGATCGCCCCGATGGCCGCCCTGCGCGACCACGGAACCCCGGCCGAGGCCCGCTCCAACGTCGTCCGGACGATCCTCGGCGTGCTGCTCACCGGCGGCGGCGCCGGCCTGCTGGTGCTCGCCGGCACGGCGGACAAGGCGGGCACCGGCGGGCAACTCCTGGGCCTGGGCCTGCTGCTCACCCTGATCGGCTTCGTGGTGCTCGGCCCGCTGCTGGCCACCGTCGTCATCAAGGTGCTCGGCGCCCTGCTCCCGGCCCTGTTCGGGCCCTCCGGAAAGCTCGCCCAGCGCAACGCGATGCGCAACCCGCGCCGGACCGGTGCCACCGCCGCCGCGCTGATGATCGGGCTGGCGCTGGTGATCGGCTCCTCGGTGTTCAGCGCCTCGGCGGTGACGTCGGCGAGCGAGCAGATCGACAGGTCGGTGGGCGTGGACTACATCATCGGCGGCGGCCCGACGGGCGTCACCGGGGAGATGATCGACGCGGTGAAGCGGACCCCGGGCATCGACCACGTCACGACCCAGGAGAACTTCCAGAGCGCCAAGGTCCGGCTGTCCGGCGGACAGAGCGCCAAGACGGACCTCACGGCGGTGCCGGCCACGTTCTTCGGCACGGACTTCCACCCCACCGTCAGCTCCGGCGCCGTCGACTCGATCGGCCGCGGCTCGCTCGGGATCGGCGAGAACTTCGCCAAGGACCACGGCCTCAAGGTCGGCGACCAGGTGACCGTCGACTACGGCAAGGGCCGCACCCAGACCCTGCCGGTGGGCGTGGTGTTCCAGAAGGGCGGACTGCTGGGCGACGGGACCTTCGTCGACCTGGACACCGCGACCAAGGTGGTCCCGGCCGCCGAGCAGCCTCCGGTCCGGACCTTCTTCGCCAAGGCCACCCCGGGCACCGACGTCGCCAAGACGCTCACCGCCCTGGAGGACGCGCTGCGGCAGTACCCGCAGCTGACCGTCAAGGACCAGGCCGGCTACAAGGAGCTCGTGCAGTCCCAGGTCAACACCCTGCTCTACCTGATCTACGGCCTGGTCGGCCTGTCGATCACCGTCGCGGTGCTCGGCGTGGTCAACACCCTGGCCCTCTCGGTGGTGGAGCGGACCCGCGAGATCGGCCTGCTGCGGGCGATCGGGCTCTCCCGCCGCCAGCTGCGCCGGATGATCCGCCTGGAGTCCGTGGTGATCGCCCTGTTCGGCGCCGTGCTCGGCACCGGGCTGGGCCTGGCCTGGGGCGTCACCGCCCAGCGGGTGCTGCGGGACCAGGGCCTCGGGACGCTCTCCGTCCCGACCACCACGGTGGTGGTGACGCTGGTCTCCTCGGTGGTGATCGGTCTGGTCGCCGCCCTCGTACCGGCCTTCCGGGCCGGACGGATGAACGTCCTCGCGGCCATCGCGACGGACTGACCCGGCGACGGGGGACGTCGGGTCACCCCACGGGGGAACGGGGGAACCGGGGGGGAACGGGGGGCGGGGGGCGGGTGCGCACGAGCACCCGGCCCCCGCCCCGGGCCGGGCGCCCGCCGGTGCCCGGGCCCCCCCAACCCCCCCCCAATGCGCACGGGTCCCCCGCCCGGGGGGGCCCGGGCGCCCGG
>NZ_JBHWIV010000060.1:47317-55040 GCF_042731675.1 Kitasatospora sp. NPDC059827
GGGGGGGGGGGCCCCGCGGCCCCCCCCCGGGGTCCCCGGGCCCGCGGGGGGGCCCGGGGGGCGCGGCCCCCGGGCCCCCCCCCCCCCCCGGCCCCCGCGCCGTGCCGTCCGCCCGCCGTTCACCGGGCCCACCGAACCCACCCCGAATCTGCACGGTTCCCCCGCCGATTCGGGCCCGGGCGCCCGGGGCGGTACGGTGATCCCGATCACGGCACCGGTGTCGCCCTCCAGGGGTCCCGGGAGCCGCCGGACCGGGACAAGACGGATATGCGTCGACACCGGTACGGTTGGCCCCGATGAACACCAAGGCTGCTGAGGAGCTGCCGGCTGTTTCCGTGATCATGCCGGTGCTCAACGAGGAACGACACCTGCGCACGGCGGTCCGGCGCATCCTGGACCAGGATTACCCCGGACCGATGGAAGTGGTGCTCGCCCTCGGCCCCTCCACCGACCGCACCGCCGAGATCGCGGCCGAGCTGGTGGCCGAGGATCCGCGGGTGCGTACGGTGGAGAACCCCACCGGCCGCACTCCCGCGGGGCTGAACGCCGCGATCCGGGGCTCGCAGTACCCGATAGTCGTACGGGTGGACGGCCACGGGCTGCTCACGCCCGGCTACATCGCCACCGCGGTCCGGCTGCTCGGCGAGATGGACGCCGCCAACGTCGGCGGCATCATGCACGCCGAGGGCGAGACCGAGTGGGAGAACGCGGTCGCGGCCGCGATGACCTCCAAGATCGGTGTCGGCAACGCGGCCTTCCACACCGGCGGCCTGGCCGGCCCGGCGGACACCGTCTACCTCGGGGTGTTCCGGCGCGAGGTGCTGGAGCGACTCGGCGGCTACAACGAGGAGTTCATCCGCGCCCAGGACTGGGAGCTGAACTACCGGATCCGCCAGGACGGCGGGCTGGTCTGGTTCACCCCGCAGTTGAAGGTGACGTACCGGCCGCGGCCGTCCATCAAGGCGCTGGCCAAGCAGTACAAGGACTACGGCCGGTGGCGCCGGGTGGTCACCCGCTACCACCGGGGCTCGGTCAACCTGCGCTACCTGGCCCCGCCGAGCGCGCTGCTCGCGGTGCTGCTCGGCCTGGTGCTGGGCGCCGCCGTCCACCCGGCCTTCCTCGCGGTGCCCGGCGTCTACCTGCTGGGCATCCTCGGCGGCGCCGCGGTCGAGGGCCGCGGCCTGTCGTTCCGGGCCAGGGCGCTGCTGCCGGTGGCGCTCGCGACCATGCATCTGAGCTGGGGCTTCGGCTTCATCACCTCACCCCGCTCGCTGGCCCGCCGGGTGATAAGGAGCGTCGGCCCGTCCTCGAAGGACGTGCTCTCCCGGGCGCGTTGACGCCCGGACCGGCCACCGTCCGCCCGCACGGGGAGAGTTGAGGACGGTACGGCCACGGCCCGGATCGAGCCGGGCGCGGACGTCGACGAACGGGCCGCGCCCGGCGCCGGGACGAGGGTCCGGACCTGCCCCCGGACCGGCGAGCGGTACCGCGGGACGGACGGAACCCTCGGCCCCGGGCGGCTACTTGGCGCAGACGTCCTCGTCGTCCGCCTGCACCCGCTGGAGGTCCTTCGGGGCCTCGGTCGCCTGCTGCGCGGGGGCCGCCAGGGCGTCCTTGCCGAGGACCACCAGCAGCGGGTCCTTGGGGCCCGCCTTCGGGTTCGGCTTCACGGCGTCGGCGGGCAGCCCGAGGGCGGCGGCCAGCGCCGCGGCCTCGGCCTCCTGGCCGGCCGGGTGGAACACCGTGCTGGTCGCGGCCGGGGGCGCGTCGGAGCCGACCGCGGCCTTGGCGAAGCCCTTGCCCTTGAGCTTCTCCACCGTCGGCCCGGACTGTCCGCGGGTCCCGCTGCCGTTGCGCACCGTCACCTGGACGCCCTTGGCGTCCACCGCCGGGGCGGCGCTGCTCGGCGCGGCCGGGGCCGCCGGGGCCGAGGCGTCCGGGGTCGCGGCCGGAGCGGCCGTCTCGGTCAGCGAGCGGTCGCCCGCGATCATCGAGAACACCTGTCCGGCGTCCGGCTGGTGCAGGACCAGCCGGTCCTTGTTGCCGGGGTCGTCCAGCACCGGGACGGTGGTGAAGGTGATGTTCTTGGTGTCCACCTTGCTGATGTCCTGGGCCAGGTTCTTGAGCTTGTCGACGCTGCCTATGCCGGAGTCCACGGTGAGCGCCTTGGTGGCGGCGTCCGCGAGCTGGTAGAGCTTGCCCGGGCTGGTCAGGGTGTCGTCGCTCTTGATCTTGCGGATCATCGCGCTGATGAACTGCTGCTGGAGCGGGATCCGGGTGAGGTCGCCGCCGAAGCCGACCGCGTGCCGGGTGCGGACGAAGGCCAGCGCCTCCTCGCCCTGGACGACGTGGCGGCCCTTGGACATCTTGAGGTGCGAGTCCTTGTCGTCGATGTCCTTGGCCGCGCAGACCTCGACCCCGCCGACGGCGGTGGAGAGCGTCTTCACCGCCTCGAAGTTGACCTGCACGAAGTGGTCGACCCGGATGCCGGTCAGCTTCTCCACGGTCTTCCAGGTGCAGCCCGCGTCGCGCCCGTCCTGGCCGAGGCTGTTGTTGAACATGTCCCGCGCGACGCCCGGGATCTTCTTGCCCTTGTCGTTCTGGCACTCCGGTATCGGCACCATCAGGTCGCGCGGGATGCTGACCACGGTCGCGTTGGAGCGGTCCTTGGAGACGTGGAACAGCAGGGTGGTGTCGGCGTGCCCGGTGCTGCCCGCGTCGCCGTACTCGCGCCCGAGGCCCTGGCGGCTGTCGGTGCCGATCACCAGGATGTTCAGCGCGTCCCCGGCGGCCTTGGGCCGCTCCTCCTCGTTGCCCAGCTGGACCTTGACCGAGGTCAGGTTGCTGTTGAAGTGCTGGTACAGGTAGTAGGCCCCGCCGCAGCCCGCCACCATCACCAGGGCGCCCGTCCCCGCCGTCCACTTGAGCACCCGGCGGCGCCGCTGCCGCTTGGCGGCCGCGGCCCGGCGCTTGGCCTCCCGCCGGCTCCCCCCGCTGAACCGACCGGTGTTCGTTTCGTCCTGCTGCACGGGGGTCCCCTACGTCCGGCCGGTCACGGAGGCCGACCCGTCGGGCGACGGGTCGATCCGGACACACTAGACGAGCCGAACGGGGGAATTGTTCCGAGTGTGATCTCAGTCATGTTTGAGCAATGAAAAAGCAAAGCCGGACGCCGAGTTCAGTGCTGGGCGCAGGCGTCCACGTCGGCGGTGCGTCCCTCGAAGGTGGGCGAGGCGCCCGCCGAGGGTGACGCCGTGGCCCCGTCGGATCCGGCCCCGCCCCCCGCTCCCGCTCCGGCGCTCGCCCCGGCTCCGGTCCCCGCGTCCGGCGAGGGCGCCGAACCGGGCGGCCGCAGGGCCAGCGGCCGGTCCGCCCGCAGCGCGTCGAACAGCTGGGTGGTCTGCGGCTGGACGAACTCGTCCCGGTCCGAGTCGTAGCGGTACGGGCGGCGCGGCGCCGTCAGGAACACCACGTCCGGGGAGGGGACGTCGCGCAGGTCCTGGGTGAGGTCGTACAGCGCGCCGAGCGAGGACAGGCCGCCGTCCGCCTTCACCGAGGAGGTGGCCGCGTCCAGCACCGGCCACAACTTGGCCGGGTTCAGCAGCACCCCCTGCGACTGCACCTTGCGGATCAGCGAGGCCAGGAACTGCTGCTGGCGGCCCATCCGCTGGGTGTCGCTGCCGTCGCCCAGGCTCTCCCGGGCCCGGACGTAGCCGAGCGCCTGCTCGCCGTGCAGCAGCTGACGGCCGGCCGGGAGGTCGAGCTTGGCGTCCTTGTCGTGGATCGGCTGCGGCACGCACACCTCGACCCCGCCGATCGCGTCCACCATCGTCTTGAAGCCGCTGAAATCGAGGATCACGTAGTGGTCGATCCGGATGCCGCTCAACTGCTCGACGGTGCGGATCGAGCAGGCCGGACCGCCCAGCTCGAACGCCCAGTTGAACTGCATCGTCCCCGACTTGCTGCGGCTGCCGTCCGGCTTCTCGCAGGAGGGCACGGTGACCATCACGTCGCGCGGGACGGAGACCGCCGTCGCGTGCTTCCGGTCGGCGGCCAGGTGCAGCAGGATCGTGGTGTCCGAGCGCTGGGTGCCGGCCTCGCCGCCGTAGGAGGAGTTCGCCCCGGAGCGGTCGTCACTGCCGATCAGCAGGATGTTCTCGGCGCCCTTGGCCCCTGCGGCCCGGCTCGGGCGCTCGGCCTCCAGCTTGGCGAGCAGCCGGTCGGTGGCCGAGTCCGTCCTGATGTTGCCGTCCAGCTTGCGGTAGGCGATCCAGAGCAGCACGCCGGTGGCGACCAGCAGGAACGCGACGGCGCCGGCGGTGATCATCAGCCACCGCCGGCGCCTTCGCGGGCGTCCCGGTCCGCTCGGGGGAGCGTGCTCCGGGGGAGTCTGGTCGGTCGGGGGGTGCTCGGTGTCGTCCTCGGCCATGGCAGGGATCCCTACCCGCCGGGACCGTCCCGGGGTCAGCCGAGACGCACAGTCACCCGTTCGGATTCGGAGCGCTTCTCCCACTGCCCGGCGTCCAGCCCCTCGGAGTTGCGGCACAGCACCACCGAGGCGCCGACCGACAGCGGGGCCAGCAGGCCGGCCTCCAGGCCCGCCCAGTCGTCGAAGGAGAGGGTGGACATCACCCGGTCCCCGGGCTTGAGGCCGATCCGAGCGGCGCCCTCCCGGGCCAGCGCGACGGTCTGCTCACCGGTCAGTTTCAGCGGCAGCCCGTCCACCGAGGTCTCCAGCGCCTGCCCGTCCGGGGCGACGGGGGAGTACGGCGCGAAGCGGTCGCCCTGGCCGGGCACCTCCGCGGCGTAGTCGAGGAAGCCGTCCGGGCGGTGCGGGAAGCGGCCGCCGAGCGGGCGCAGGGCGAGCGCGACCCGCTCGCCCCCGCAGGCCTGGGCGGCCTCCAGGCCGTCCGGACCGCTCACCACCAGGTCGGCGTCGGCCGGGTCGCCGGCCGGCACCGCGGTCACACCGACGGACCAGCAGGCCAGCAGCCAGACGGCGCTCTGCCAGTGAGCGGGAAGCAGCAGCGCGGCACGGTCGTCCGGACCGGCGTTCAGCTCGTCCTGGAGGAGGTTGGCGGTCTTGGCGACCCAGTTGTCGAAGGTCCGGGCGGACAGCTCCACCCGTTCGCCAGTGGCGTCGTCGTAGAAAGTGACCAGCGGGGCCGCGGGATCGACCGAAGGGGTGCCGCCGCGCAGGTATGCGTGCAGCAGCTCGACGGGGGTGCGGGCATCGGCAGCGAATGGCGCAGTCATGGTGCGCCCCAGCCTACGGCCTTCGGGTGGCAGGCCGGGAGGGGCGGCCGAGCGGGCGCGGGGCGGCGTGGCGGGCGGTCCGGTTTGCGGCGACGATCCCCTTTATGCGCCTTTCCCTCAAGGCTGTGCGCCTTTCCCACCAGGCCGCGCGCCTTCCCTTCCCAGCCGCGCTGCTCGCCGGCTGCACCGCCGCCCTGCTGCTCCAGCCCGCTCCCGCCGCCACCGCCGTGCCCCTTGCCCCCGGCGGCGAGCACCGTGACTTCCCCGGCGGCGGCCGGACCGTCTCGCTCCGGCTCCCCGCCGGGCACGGGCTCCCGCCGAGCACGACCGGACCCTTCGAACTCCTCGGCATCGGCTGGGACGGACCGGCGGGAGCGCTGGACGGCGGGAGCCTCCGGGTCCGCACCCGGGACGCAGCCACCGGCCGCTGGAGCGACTGGCACACCCTGGAGACCGACACCGACGACGGCCCCGACCGCGCCCCGCACGGCGCCACCGCCCCGCTGTGGACCGGCCGCAGCGACGGCGTCGCCGTCGAGTTCCGGCCCGGCCCGGCCGGACCGCCGCCCGGACTGCGGCTCGACCTCGTCGACCCCGGCGCCGGCGCACCCGCCCCGGCCGCCACCCGGACGGTGCCCGCGGCACCCGCCGCCGAGGACGACCACCAGGCGCCCCGCCCGGCGATCGTCACCCGGGCCGGCTGGGGCGCCGACGAGTCCCTGCGCGACCCGGGCTCCGAGTACACCGGCCCGGTCCGCGAGGTCTTCGTCCACCACACCGCGACCGCCACCGACTACGCCTGCTCCGACGCCCCCCGGGTGATCAGGGGCATCTACCAGTACCACGTCAAGACCAGCGGCTGGCGGGACATCGGCTACAACTTCCTGGTCGACCGCTGCGGCACCGTCTACGAGGGCCGGGCCGGCGGCGTCGACCAGCCCGTCCACGGCGCCCATACCCTCGGCTTCAACACCGACTCCTCCGGCGTCGCCGCGATCGGCACCTACGTCGACGCCACCCCGCCCCAACCCCTCCTCGACGGCCTCGCCGCGATCGCCGCCTGGAAGCTCGGCCTCACCGGCCGACCCGCCGACGGCCGCACCGGACTCACCTCCTCGTCCGACGCCAGCCGCTACCCCAAGGGCACCGTCGTCGACTTCGACGCCGTCTCCGGCCACCGCGACGCCTTCAACACCGAATGCCCCGGCAAGGCCCTCTACGCCCGGCTCCCCGAACTCCGCACAGCCGCGGCCCGACTCCGGACTTCGTAGCCGTCACCCTCCCCACGTATCGTTCAGGGCCTCAGGCACCCCAGGAGGCGACGGCAGTGACGGGCGGCGAAGCGGTACGGCACTGGCGGCCGGGCTTCCCGCTCGACCCCGTCCGGACCCTGCTGCCGCTGCGCCGGGGCCCCGCCGACCCCTCGTACCGCACCACCGGCGACGGTGCCGTCTGGCGCGCCTCCCGCACCCCGGCCGGCGTCGGCACCCTGCGGGTGCTGCCGCGCCCCGGTGCGGGCGAGGTGGAGGCGACCGCCTGGGGGCCGGGCGCCCGGTGGCTGCTCGACCGGCTGCCCACCCTGCTCGGCGCCGAGGACCACCCGGAGGCGCTGGTGCTGCCCCCCGGCCCGCTCCGGGACGCCCAGCGCCGCACCACCGGGGTGCGGCTCACCCGGACCGGCCTGGTCCTGGAGTCCCTCGTCCCCGCGATCCTGGAACAGAAGGTCACCACCGACGAGGCCTACCGCGCCTGGCGCACCCTGCTCCGCGACTTCGGCACCCCGGCCCCGGGCCCGGCCGAGGGCATGCGGGTGGCCCCGTCGGCCCGCGAATGGGCGATGATCCCGAGCTGGGAGTGGCACCGGGCCGGCGTCGACCCCAAGCGCTCGGCCACGATCCAGCGCGCGGTCCGGCTGGCACCCCGCCTGGAAGAGGCCTCCGCCATGGCCCACGAGGAGTCCTTCGCCCGCCTGACGGCCGTCCCGGGCATCGGCACCTGGACCGCCGCCGAAACCCTCCAGCGCAGCAACGGCGACCCGGACGCGGTCTCGGTCGGCGACTTCCACCTCCCCAACCTGGTCGGCTGGGCCCTGGCCGGCCGCCCCCGCAGCGACGACACCCAGATGCTCGCCCTACTGGAGCCCTACCGCCCCCACCGCCACCGCCTCTGCCGCCTCCTCACCGCCACCACCCCCCACGCCCCCCGCTACGGCCCCAAACTCACCCCCAACGACCACCGCAACCGCTGACCGGAAGCCCGAACCCCCAACCGACACGCGGGCAACGCACCCACCCCACCCCCCCCACCCCACCCCCCACCCACCTCCCCCCACCACCCGTCCAAGGCGAGAGGGACGCGCTGCGGGAGGGGGCGGTGGAGGGGGTGGGTGCGGAGAGCGGCGTAACGGGTGATTTTCAGACCGCCCACGGTGAGCACCCCGCGCGATGAGGGTCGGCGGTCCGAAAAC